>JBAVGI010000430.1:0-1624 GCA_049684755.1 Candidatus Sulfotelmatobacter sp. | reverse complement strand
TCCCACAAGAAGCTTCGGTATTTCGCAAACTCACGGTTGAAGAGAACATCCTCGCGGTGCTGGAGGCGCAGCCGATGTCATGGCACGAGCGCCGCGAGAAGATGGAGAAATTTATCGATGAACTTGGACTTGAGCACATTCGGCAGAATCGAGGATACGCGCTTTCCGGCGGCGAGCGTCGCCGCGTGGAGATCGCCCGCTGCCTGTGTATCAACCCAACTTTCATCCTGCTGGACGAACCTTTTTCCGGGATCGACCCCATCGCCGTTCTCGATCTGCAGAAAATTATCAGCAGCCTGCGGGCCAGCGGAATTGGCGTGCTGATCACCGATCACAACGTGCGCGAAACGCTTTCCGTAACCGATCGGGCTTATATCATTGACGACGGCCGAATCTTCCGTCAGGGCAAGCCCGAACAGTTGGCTGGCGACCCGGAAGTGAGAAGGGTTTATTTGGGAGAAAGTTTTTCGCTGGTGTGAGGTTTCAAGGTTTCAGAGTTTCAATGTTTCAAAATCGACGATTGACTCCGGCACCTTGAAACTCTGAAGCCTTGAAACCTTGAAACTTTAAACATGGTCCTACTTCAACACAAACTGAGCGTCAAACTATCCCAGCGCCAGATCCTCACCCCCGGTCTGGTGCAAATGGTCTCTGTCCTCGCGCTCAACAAGCTCGAACTCAAGGACATGATCAATGCGGAGATGGTCGAGAACCCCGTACTCGAAGAGCTCGAGGAATCGGTCCCATTAATCGACGAAGTCGGCCGCAAGGAAGAAGACCGCGACCGGCTTACTGCCAAGACTTCCACCGAAGAAGCTCCCATCACCGCCGAGAAGAAAGATCCGTTCGAGGAAATCGACTTCGGTTCGTTCTTTCAGGATTATCTCGATCCGGGTTATCGTACTCGCGGCGAGATGGAAGAGATCGAACGGCCATCGTTCGAGAACTTTTTGTCCAAGCCAACAACTCTGACCGATCACATGGCTTGGCAACTAGGCGCGTTAAACCTTCGGCCCGAGGTGCGGGAAGCCGCCGAGCAGATTATCGGCAATCTCAACGAAGACGGTTACCTGATCGCCAGCGATGAAGAGATGTTGGGCGTTGCTCCGCCCGCCACGCCGGAAGCCGACGCCGCCGCTGCAAGAAATATTGTGATCGAGGCACAAGCGCTGGGCTTGGATCAATCCGCTTCCGGCGACCCAGTCGCGGAGGACGAAAATCTTGTCGCCGATCTGGCTGCTGATGCTTCCCCGACGGATTTGGACGTACCAGTTGTCCCGGAATCGAGTTCTGCGGAGTTTTCCGCCGCAGATGCTATCAGGAAAAGCTTTTCTGGCGAAATGTTCAACGCGCCATTGGCAACGAATCCGTCAGAAATTTCTTTTGGATCACAAAATGTTGGGCCACAAAATGGAGGCATGGGCGCAGCCGTGGCCTCTGCCCCAGTGCCGGCAACCGCCGCGCAAGCCGCAGCCGCATCACCGCGCCCTATTTATACCGCGAAATTTACAGCGACGGATTTGGCGGAAGCCCTCGAAGTGATTCGCCAGCTCGATCCTCCTGGCGTGGGTTGCCGCGATCTCCGCGAATGTCTTATCCGCCAGTTGCGCTATCACCAGCAACA
>JBAVGI010000429.1:0-10964 GCA_049684755.1 Candidatus Sulfotelmatobacter sp. | reverse complement strand
CTGCCCTTTCTCCATCACCATCATGAAGGGATTGGGCGTATAGGAAGCCGGTTCGCCTTGAAAGTCCAGACTGGCGGCTGCTTTCGGGATCAGCCTCAGCGGAACCTTCTCTTCAAACTTGAGGGTGATGTCTGGTTTCTTCGCGTCAATGTCATCTGAACTGCCCGCGATATCGAATTCGGTAGCGGTGGCACTGATGACAGTTCCGTTCATCTGCACCGGTTTGCCTTTAATAGCATTCCAGACCAGATCCTGATCGGCCTGAGCACCGTTTGAAAGTATGAATTCCCATTGGGCGAAATCCATCTTGTCGGGCGCTGTGGCGATTGCCATGTTGTGCGCCTGCTCGGCCGGAGTGGGGGCAGGTTTAATGGTGAAGTTTGCCGGCGGGTCCGGGCTTGCCTTAGCCTGGGCCAGAACGTCGGTCCAACCATCGTCTCCGCCGTGGTACTTCATGTACTGATTCTTCGCGTACTTCTCGATCTGCTGCTGATATTGCGGCGTAGGCGCAACCACGGATGCACGCGCGGCGAACCAGATCGCATTCAGTGGGTCCGGAGTAACCTTAGGGTCTGGCGGAGTAGGTCCGGCATAAGCCAGAGCTAAGGGATAGACCACGCTGAAATCCTTCTGGAAGTCCGGGCTGCTGTCTACGGCTGCGCGCAAATTCTTGCGCGCGTCATCATAGTCTTTGTCGGTGATTTCAGAGATGCCGATAGCCGCGTTGAAAACGCCGGTCATCTGATCTTTCATTTTCTGAAAATCCGCATCGGAGGTGCCTTCGGGCTTGGTGAATTTCGGAAGACCCTGCAGACCCATCTCGCCGTATTTCTTGGCATCCACCAGATCCTGTTTGGCATTGGCGTCGCCGCCTTGTGCCTTCATGCGATCGAAATAGGCCAACAAGAACAACGCTCGTTCGTTGTTGGGGTCGGCCGCCAGTAGTTTGGTTGCCGCATCGATAGTCTTCTGCTGGTTGCCCGTGCGCTCGTAATCCTGCATGAGCGTTTGCAGCGCAGCGACCTTCATGACGCTATTGGGATACTGCGTCATGAATGCTTCGAGACCGCTGATCTGCGCTGTCGGATCTTTCTGCTGGATGGCGCCCACATAAGCGTTGTATTCGGCGGGATCTTTAATAACCGGCGCCTGCGAGGGCGACGCTGGCGGTTGTCCTTGAGCGGGTTGTGCCGCTGGTTGCGAGGGTTGTTGCGCTGGCAGCGCGGCACTTTGGGTTGCTACGGTTGCAGCCACCCCAAGTACAACCGTGACCAGAATCTTTTTCATCAGTGTTGGCTCCTTGCACCTTTGGGAATCGTAATGTTTGAAATAGTATTCTGCCGAACTGTGGCATTCCGCGTGGACACGCTCACGCGCCCGCCGTCTGTCTTTAATGCTAGTCCGTTGCCGGGCAGACCCCGCGAACTCGGGGTAAACTGGGGGTTTATGGCCGCTGACCCTTCATTCCCGGTTGGCCGGATTATAAGGAGGTCTTCTTCCGAAGGCAAGCAACTTCACGTTTACCCTCTCCCGTATTGTATAAGATGCAGAACTGGCGCACGTTGGATGGCGCGTTTTCCGCCATTGTCAATTGCTGCAGGAGAGAATCAGGAGCTTCTCATGGATACCGTTCCCACCAATCACGCTCAACCGCTTTTCGGGCAAGTTGCCGTAGTCACTGGCGCAGGCCGGGGAATTGGCGCCGCGATTGCACGATCACTCGCGAATCTGGGCGCCAAGGCGGTGCTTTGTGGACGCACTCGCGCGGCGCTCGATGCATCTGCGAAGGAAATAACGGGAGCCGGCGGGAAGGCCGAGGTGATTCCGTGCGATGTGAGCAGTCTCGAATCCGTCGAGGCCGCTGCGAAACGCATCGAGTCTTCGTTTGGACGCGTGGACGTCCTGGTAAACAATGCCGGAATCGGCGGATTCGGCGGCCCACTGCACCAATTGGCTCCCGATGCCTGGGACCAGATTTTGAACACGAATCTGCGCGGCGTTTATTATGCGATTCGAGCCCTGGCTCCCATGATGATTCGTGCCCGATCCGGCCACATCATCAACATCTCATCGCTCGCCGGGAAGAACGCTCTGCCGAACGGCGCGGCATATTCCGCGTCGAAGTGGGGGCTGAACGGGTTGAGCTATTCCGTCGCGGAAGAATTGCGGGTTCACAATATCCGCGTCAGCGTGATTTGTCCGGGCTCGACCAATACGGAACTGAGTCCGCACGCCGGTAAAGATCCTTCCAAGATGTTACAGCCGGAGGACGTGGCACATGCGGTGGAGATGCTGGTGACGCAGGCTCCGCAATCGTTTGTGAGCGAGATTCTCATGCGGCCGACGCTGAAACCATAGGCGAAGGTTGGTTGTAGCGCCGAACCGTCCTCACTTCTTGAACAGATTTTCAAACGCTTGACGCGCGTCGTTGGGACGCAGGCTGGCGGGCGTGGAAGTTTCCTTTTCCCGCGCGACGCGCAACTCGTAGAACGTGCACTCGTTGCGGACGTCTTTTTTTTCTATCCGCTTGGGCACCGGCTGCATGCACTCAAAGCGGCTGCCGGGATCGAAGTACGCGCACTGTTTGCAAGAGTGCAATGCGAAGCCGCATTTGGGACAGATCTCGCTGGGCGGCATTCCCTGCAGAACTGTTCCGCATTGCGTGCAGCGCGACACGGCGCGGGTTCCCGGAAGGTTCACAGGTTTCGGCCCCATGCTGTAGTCGCGTCTCGCAGGCGGTAATGGGGCTGGCTTTTCCCCAGATTCCTTGCGCGGCTTTATTTCACGGTCGCGGTCTTGATAACCATGCTGACGATATTTCGCTGCCACACGAACCTCCCCCAACTACTTTGTTTATTGTCGTTCCGGAACTGTCTGGACGACAAAATCTATTCACCACCAAGGACTCGAAGGAAAACACCTGATGATCGACCCTTCGTAACTTCGCGCGCTTTGTGATCCATGAATTTTTGGAACATGACCTGACCCTGGCTGCCGCCGCTCGCTACAATAGAGAGATGATCCACGAAATTTTTCCTGTGGGACCGTTGCAGTGCAACTGCTCGATCATTGGCGACGAAACTACGCGCGAAGCCATGGTCATCGATCCCGGCGACGACATCGAAGGCGTCTTAACGCTCATCCGCAAGCATAACCTGCAAGTCAAGCAGATCGTGATCACGCACGCCCACATTGATCACGTTGGCGGTGCAATGAAGCTGCGCGCGGCCACCGGGGCGCCAATTTTGCTCAACCAGAATGACTATGCGTTACTCAAAATGCTGGACGCACAGGCTGCGTGGGTCGGCATGGCAGCGCCCGGAGCAGTCGAGATCGATCAGAGCATAAGCACGGGCGACACGGTTAAAGCTGGGTCGCACGCGGCCAACGTTCTGCATACGCCAGGACATACCGAAGGCAGCATCTGCCTCTACTTCCCTGCCGAGAAAAAGTTGATCGCCGGCGATACACTGTTCGCCGGCTCCATTGGCCGGACCGATCTGCCTGGCGGATCCATGCAGAGGATCATGCAGTCGCTACGCGGCACCGTGCTTGCCTTGCCTGATGATACCGTAGTCGTCCCAGGCCACGGCCCAACTACCACGATCGGCGAAGAGCGCGAAAGTAATCCGTTTTTGGTGAGGGGCTGAGGATTGAACGGATTTCCATTGCTGATTCATGATTGCTGATTGAGAAGCAAATTTGTTCGACTCAGCAATCATCAATCATCAATTGGAAAAGTCTTTCGATCCCCTCCGCGAATTCCCCCTGGGGCGCAATCAGACTCAGCACCAAGTATCCGTCGCTGGGAAAGTCGTAGAAATGTCCCGGATGCACCAACACTGATCTCTCTCGCAACAAATCAACCGCCAGTTCTTCGTCGGTCTGGGTGACCGGGACGCGGAGTACGGCATACCATCCGCCCTCCACGATGAGACGCTGGCAAGTTTTATGAGCGGCAAGCTGGCGATCTAACTCGGCCAGATTTGAGAGCACGCGATCGTGCAATTGCTGCTGAATGCTCTTTCTCTGTTCCAGAAATGTTGGAAGCGCCGACTGGATAGGCGCGTTCATAGAGAGATAGGTGTCAGAGATGATTTCGAGACGAGCCTGCGCCGCTTCAACCTCAGCCGCGGGGCCGCTGGTAGCAATCCACGCAACTTTCATCTGCGGTAGAGCGGAAATTTTAGAAACTCCGCTGAGAGTGAAGGTCAGCACGTCCTTGTTAGCGGCGAAGGTCACCGGTGGCAGTCCGTTGTGCGCGTAGTCAAGAAACACTTCATCGGCAATCACCGCAAGTTCATGTTGGCGGCAGAATCCATTGAGAAGTTCTCTCTCGCTCTCGTGTACATACGAACCCGTGGGATTATTGGGATGAACCACAACCACGCCGCGAGTGCGCTTAGTCACAGCTTTTTGCAGCGAAGGAAAATCCATCTGCCATCCATGATCGTAAATCAGCGGATACGGCACCAGTTTGACATCCTGCAAGTCTGCCAGAAACTCAAACAAGGGATAGCTTGGCTTGGGAACCAGCAGCTCATCGCCGGGATTGCATAGCAATCGAAACACGAAGGAATAACCTTCACTGGTGCTGGTCGTCAGAATCAATCGCTCGGGATCGAAGTCATGGAGGCCGTGAACGGCCTGATAGTAGGAGGCAACGGCAGCCCTCGCCACGGATAAACCTTTCGGCTGCGGATCATAATCCATCGCCTGGGGCGAGGCCAACGCTTTTAGAATCCGCGACTCGTCATAACGCAGCCCGGCACGCGTAGGATTCGACAAAGTAAGATCGAGCACACGGATGCCATTCGAACGCACCTCTTCGAGCATTTCAGTCAAGCAGTTGCGCGTGAGCTTCCAGTTGGTGCGATCGGAGAACATTCTGAGAAAGCGTAACATCCCGCTTCCAATCGAAGCTTTTCGAATTGCTCTTGTTCGACGTGCTACTGGCGGGACACCCCGTGTGGCAGAGGCGAGCATGGCATGGCGCTTATTTGGATTGCAAATCTAGGGCTGCAGATAGAATCCCAAGTCCTGCGGCGGCACCAAGGTTTTGGTGGCATCGTACTGGCGACGGGCCTGGCGCACAGCGACAATTTTTCTTTGAAAGACTTCGGCCAGAGTGTCGTAGCGTACCAACACATTGTCGAGCCAATAAGGCTCGTACTCCCGCAGCCACGCTGCGCGGTACATCTCGCGCAAACGCGTAGTGGCATCGCGCAGATCTTCCAGGCGCGCGTTGATCGCCGTGATTTCTTCCAGGTCATTGCCTACGCGTTCAGCATCTGCCGGATTCTGAAATGCATCCCAATAAAAATTGTTGATCTCCTGGGTGAATTGAGCTTTCATGCCCAGCGCGTCCCACCTCCACGCGGCCAGCATCATGTCAGATAGTGTGAACTGGTTGGCGTGGGCCGTGTTACCGGTCTGGTCGAGCGCCAACAATGCGTGCTCCGCGCCCAAACGCATCTCACGAGCGGCGGGTAAAATCTTTTGCATGAGCCTGGCGCCATCCGGCGTGAAGGGATCGGCCCAGAACAAATCGTCCGTTTCAGTATCAACTTTGATCGCGTCCAGAGCTTGATGACCGTGATCGAGATCGTCGATGACGTCACGGAAGGTGGAATTGTTATTGCGATAGAAGGCCCAGTCGTAGGAGCCTTTGAAAGTATCCACGTCCGATTCGTTCGATTGCCAACCCGCCGCCGCCCCGAAGATCAATGCCGGCCATGCCATGCCATAGATTGACTCGCCATCATCATTCCACGTCGTATTCAGCATCCCCATGGCCCCGAGTTTTTGTCCGTCCCGCACAAAGTTCCGGATATTCACGTACGCGACATCCAGGTTCGGCCAGATCTGATTCCAGTTATTCGCCCCTGGCGCGACTACAACGCGCAGGCCAGCGTCGCGATAAGGTTTAATGATGCTCTCATAGCTCGGCTTCGCATCGTAGTCCCAGGGAACCGCGATCATATCTTTGGGCAGGATACTGAGCAGCTGCGGATACTTCACCGCGATATCGCCCCAGAACATGAGCTGCTTGTGATAGGGCCGGAGAATGGCGCTGACTTTCTGGATGTGATCGAGATAGACGCGCCCCAATCCTTCCTGGGCGGCCAACGCCGCGGTTTGTCCATGGCCCAGTTCGAAGGTTTCGTCACCGCCAATGTGCAGGAATGGCCCGGGGAAAAGCGGCACCAGATCTGCATACATGGCCTTAATAATTTCGTACGACTGCTGTTTGGTCGGGGTGAGCACGTGACCGTGCGGCCGCTCCGCGACATCGGAGTAGATCTCGTACTTCAACATGTTGTGGAGATGGCCGAAGGTTTGCTGCTCGGGCAGAATCGTGACGTAGAGCTTTTTCGCGTAGTCGACCAGGCTGTTGATTTCCTTCGGCGTGAGCGCTGCTTCTTTCGGTGCCACCAGAGGCTGGCTGGCAAAATCGAAGACATGCTCCATGTAAAGCGCAAACAGATTCACCTTGTAGGCCGACAACATGCGGATCTGCTGCTTCATGTAATCTTCGGTGGGAATGGGACCGCGGCTGATGTCATCCTGCACGCCGCGCCATTCCATGCTCGGCCAATCGCGAATCGAAACCGCCGGGCAAATCAGAGTGTGGCCATCGGCGCGCAACAGTTGCCGCAAAGTCTGCACGCCGTAGAACAATCCTTGGCCGGTGTTTGCGGCAACAATCAGATGCAACTGATCCGAGTACAGAAGATATCCCTGGTCTCCAATCGAATCAGCCTTAAGCCCTTTTGATGCCAGGAATGCCTTAATTTTATGGTCCTGTAAGCGAGCCAGCACGATCGTGCTGGCCTTTCGCTTGGCATCAGACTTCTCGCCGGTGATGCTTATCTTCAGTCCGGACTGATCGCGGATTTCCTCTGCCAGGGTCTCCGCTGCGATCCGATCTTCTGCCTGGTGTCCGAACTCAATCAGGATTCTGGTAGTCGGCCGCACTCGGAAACTGCCACTGTGCAGTTGCACTTCTTTGGGGAGGGGGATCAACTTGAGTTGATTCGCCGGGTCGGGAGTTTCGGCAGAGCTGAGGGAAATCAGAAAAAACGGGAGAAGGAGGAAAGACAAAAGGGATCTTTTCATTCGAATCCTTGGGACGCGAGAATCAACAATCTATTCTAGCGGGAATGCTGAGACGAGTCCTATTCACTCCAATCGACTAGCAAGAACCACAGACCGGACGAAGAATTCAATCCTTGCCAACGTGGCGATTTTCCGGCCTAATTGCCTTCTTTCGGGAACGCCTCTTTGTTCACGACATACGGCATCTTCTTGACATCTCCGCCATAGTTGGCTTCGAGCACATCGATCAACCCCTGAACACAGCGACCCGCCATGCCTTTGTCGGGATCAATAGACAGCCGCGTAATGCGCGCCGCACTGGCGAAGTGCGGATACAACCTGCAGCGGTCCGCAATTGCGGGATCACGCAACGGAGAGTCGGCGGGTAGTGGCTCTTTTTCGTAGACATCTAGCGCCGCGCCAGCGATCCAGTTTTCGCGCAACGCTTTCGCCAGCGCGGTTTCGTCGACCACCGGACCCCGCGAGTCATTTACCAGAAAGGCAGTCGGCTTCATCAGCCTCAAGGTTTTTTCGTTGAAGAGATGATAGGTGGGAGTTGAGCTCTCGCCCGGACGCAGCAGCGGAACGTGTACGCTAACGAAATCGGCTTGCCGCAGCGCCTCTTCAAGCTTCACATACTTGATCCAGTTCTTTTCCTTTGAGATGCCGCGCGCATGCCGCAAGTCCATGCACTCCTGAATCGCGTTGATGTAGTTATGGTTCTCATAGGCCGGGTCATAGCACAGCATATTCATGTCGAAGCCGGCGCACTTTTTGATCATGGCCAAACCGATGCGGCCGGTGCCGATAATCGCGATGGTCTTGCCCGTAACCTCGTCCCCTAAGAATGGCAAATATGGATGCCAGAATCCCCACTGGTTGTCGCGCGTGAGATGTTCGGCAGGCCACATTTTTCGCGCCAGAACGCCCAGCATGAAGAAAGCGAACTCCGCGGTAGCTTCGGTTAAGACATCGGCAGTATTTGTAAAGGGTATCTTGTAGCGGTTGGCATCGGCGCGTTTGATGTTGTCGAAGCCGACCGCGTATTGCGCCACGACTTTCAGCGTATTCTTCCCGGCATCGAAAACTTCGGCGTCGATGGGATCGCGGAGCGTGGTGATCAGGCCGTCGATTCCGGATTTTACTTTATCGATGATCAGACTTTTCGGCGGCGCTTCCGGCTGGGGATAGACTTCCAGTTCGTAACCACGTTTGCGCAGTACATCGAGCGCATCTCCGATATCGCAAGTCGCAAAAACACGGAATTTCTTGTTCATAACTTTCTCTGGGACTCACCGCCGTTGATTTCGGGCGCCCGCGGAGCGCGGGGACGAATCATCGAAATATCATACGCGAGAGCGCAAAGCGCCCCAGCATTCACCAATAGGTACACTTACGACGCGGCGTCGAACCGGACGTCGCTGACCGCGCCCGACGGCAGCATCTCGACCTACGGCTACGACACGCTGAACCGGCTGAATGGGCTGGCGAACTCATGGGCGGGATCGTTCGGCTTCAGCTACGATGCGCTTAGCCGGAGAACGCAGCTGACCCGGCCCAACGGCGTGAACACGAATTACAGCTACGATTCGGTGTCGCATCTGCTGAGCGTACTGCATCAGGCGGGTCTGAACACGCTCGACGGGGCCAGCTACACTTACGACTTCGCCGGCAACCGGACGAGCAAGACCAACTATCTCAACGGGATCACGTCGAACTACGCCTACGACACCCTCTACGAGCTGACGCAAGTAACCCAAGGTGCAGGTACCACGGAGAGCTACAGCTATGATGCGGTTGGCAATAGACTGTCGTCATCCGGGGTGCCGAGCTATAGCTACGATCCGTCGAACGAGCTGACCTCGAATTCATCGGGCAGCTATACGTACGTCGCGAACGGCAATACCCTCTCCGACGCCCAAGGCCGCTCCTTCACCTGGGACTTCGAGAACCGGCTGGTGCAGGCTGTGGTGTCGGAACCATGATTCCCATGGTCTATGGGAAAGACACGACGAACGATAATCGGCCTCGTATTCTGGTAATCCACACCCTCTCCAGCGTGGTCGGGGGAGCGAGTGTAGGTTTCTGCATGGGTTGCTTATCCACTTTCGTGCTCCGCCGTACGGTTCTTTCGATCCCTTTTCTTGCCGCACTCGTCGGAATTGCAGCGTTAATGTGCGCTTTGAGAGAAGCAGGATTAGTTCGGCTGCCGTTACTGGAGTCCCGCTGGATGGTCCCCCGGCAATGGGCTGTCAATAAGTCTAATGTGGGCGCAGCTTCGTCATACGGCTTCTTGCTAGGTATGGGACTGTTTACTCGATTAAACGCGTGCTTGTACCCAGTGATCCTTTGGGTTGTTCTTCAGGGCCGTCCAACCATATGCGTTCTGGTTATGGCTATTTTTGGCCTCTTTCGTACTCTTCCGATCTGGATAATTTATTTGACTTCACAAAGCCGCGATGGTGAGTATCCGCGCCGTTGTATATACAGCCTGGGACAATGGCAGGCAGCAGTGCGGCTGTTTAGCGCTTTCGGTCTGGCTATGATCGGTAATTTCTTTACGCTCGGATGGGTACCTTTTCGTATCGGCTAGCAGAATTCTAGGAATATCACATTTACATTCTCGTACAAGGGTGGTGCATAATGATTCACACGAATAAAGGCGGACGAGCTTTAACTACTTACTTTGCAATGGCTTTGGTTGTTACTGCGATAGTTAGCGTCATCACTATCAATGCAAAGGGGGCTACTGTGAACAGTACCTCGCGAGGCGGGCTCTATGTTCTAGATACGAATAATGGGGCTGTGAACTCACAGATTATTCTAGTGGATCCGTCGACCGGAGTAGTGATGAGGACTTATAACACTGGCTACCATCCTGATATGGCACTGTCCCCCGACGGAACACGATTGTATGTTAGTTCGACGCGAGATAATGCAATTAACAAACCGCGCAACGTGTTAGAGACTTTTGACACCGTATCGGGAACTGTTCTGAGCTCAGTGGATAATCCTGACAGCTTTCTGTCTACTGTCCCGGCGTATGGCACGAGTATGGCGATGTCGCCATCAGGCAAATACATATACATGATGAAGCTCCACACTACTAAGGAGACCACGGACGAATATGTTACAGCTTTCGACACGCAGAATGAGCGATTTTTGAAAGATCACGTTTCGCTGAATACGGAATGCAATTTCGTACTCTTGCCAACGAACGATGAACTTACGGTAGATGTCGCCTGCGCGGATAGTGGCGGACTGAGGGAAATAACCTTCGGCGATGCTAGTGAACCTCGGGAAGACAGATTATGGCTGATCGGCGCAAAAGAGCGGCAAGCTAAGTGGGGAGCACTTTTCTTACAGCCCGGCGGCAAGAACGTGGCTTTCATCTCCAATTCCGGTTCCAGCTTTACTGTGAGTAGGGTGTCAGGCGCGGTTGAACATTTAGGAACAAGAGTGAAGAGTGGACCCTGGATCGAACGTGGCTTGATGCCCGAGAGTCAAACTGCCGTGTATTTCGTCATCGGCCGAAAGTCAAGACCCTATCCTGACGAGCTGGATACGATTGTTGCCGTCGATCCGGTCACCCTAGCTCCCCGTGGAACGCTGGCTATGACTGAACCGTTCTTCAGCATGGAAATCAGCCGTGATGGTAGCAATCTCTACACGATAGATCCGGAACGGGCGGCCATTACGGTTGTAGATCTCGCCAGCTTTCAAGAGATGCGGCGGTTGACGTCGATCGGACACACGCCGACCATGGCGATAGCCGCGCCCTAGAAATATATATATATTCAAACTGCGCTTCTACCCGCTCCTAAACTGGCTACCATCGGGCTACCATTTTAGAAAACTGGGGACAG
>JBAVGI010000428.1:0-3088 GCA_049684755.1 Candidatus Sulfotelmatobacter sp. | reverse complement strand
TCTCTACCTCGGCGCGAAATTTGCAGGAATGCCGCCGGATCCGGTGCTGCAGGCTTCAAATGCCGCAGACGTGGTGTCCGTTGACATCTACAGTTCTGATCCCCGCCCGACTGTCGAGCACATCTATGAGGTAACGCATAGGCCAGTTCTCGTGGCGGAATTTGCTTTTCGTGCCGAGAACTCAGGTTTGCCCAACACCCAGGGAGCTGGACCAAAAGTGCCCGACCAGATGGCGCGCGCCCTCGCCTACGATCGCTACGTCACGGAATTGGAGAGCTTGCCTGCAGCGGTAGGCTACCAGTGGTTTGAATGGTGTGACGAGCCCAAGCAGGGACGCTTCGATGGTGAAAACTCAAATTATGGACTCGTGAATATCGGAGACCAGCCTTATTCGCAGTTCGTGACTGAGGTCACGGATGCAAATCGCGAAGCAATTTCTGTCCATCGCAAGCTAATGAAATAGCCGGCATCAAAATCTGGTCGGCCTGATGATCTCTCCGCCGCCGACAGGAGGATTTCGTTCGCAACATCCCTCTGCACCCACGCAGACCGATTCAAAGTAAATAGCTTTCCATGGGGGGCGGCTTCCTTCAAGTCGCGCTGTGTCAGAAGCGCCCCGCGAACACCATGCAGATGCGACCATTGCGTCATGGGGCGCTCCAGATTCAGCCCTAAAGCGAATTATTACGATTGACCACGATGTCATCAAGGATGCCAATCTAAGCCGCATTCTCTATGCCACAAGAGAGGATGCGCAGCTTCGCCGGCCCAAAGTGAAGGTACTAAAGCGGGACAATGAAAGTCTGGGCCTGGGCTGTGAGATCGAGCCGGTCGCGGGATCGATTCTGGACAGTACTGTGCTGAAGCGCCTCAATGAGGCGGACTTCATATTCGGCTGCGTAGACAAGGATTTTCCACGGATGATCCTCTGCCAGTATGCCTACCAATACCATGCCCCCTACATTGATGCGGGTGCAGAAGTTGGCTGAGATGACGAAGGCCTTGTTTCGACCGATGCCCGTGCAAACTATGTTGCTCCGGGCGCTGGTGCCTGCGTTGCACCGGCCTCATCAATCCGCGGCGACTGGCCTTTGAGTCCTTCACTGGACCGGAACGTAAACGGCGGATTGCCCTTGGCTATTCCGACGACCTGATGCTTAAACAGCCCGCTGTGATGGACATCAACATGAGAGCGGCCAGCATGGGCATGATATGGCGCAGGTTTGGGGTGCCCCCCTCTCCCCCTTAGTATTACAACGTTAAGTATTGACATCATGTTTTGACGCTGATACGCTCGGGCATGACCGAAAACCAGATCGCCAGGTCTCGTCAGCGATTGGAGGGATTCCTTGTCGACTTGCTGGAGCCGATGGGCCGCAGCGAGCGTCGTCACTGGGGTGAACTCTATGTCCGTGGCCTGCTCCAGGACGGGGAACGGAAATCGATCGAGCCGATGGCTGCTCGACTGCCGGATGGGAACGTACAGGCCATGCAGCAGTTTGTCGGGCAGAGCCCTTGGGAGTGGGGGGAAGTCTGGGCGCGGTTGGGAAAGCGGATGACAGCGGAGCTGGAGCCGGATTCGGCGTGGGTAGTGGACGACACCGGGTTTCCCAAGCAAGGCGAGGATTCGGTGGGCGTGGATCGACAGTATTCCGGGACGCTGGGCAAGACCGGCAATTGCCAGGTCGCGGTGAGCCTGCATCATGTGGGCGCTCAGGGGAATGCGGTTCTGGGCTGGCGCCTGTATCTGCCGGAAACTTGGGCGAAAGACCCCGAGAGGCGCCAGGCGGCCGGGGTTCCCGAAGAAGTTGTCTTTAAGAAGAAGTGGGAATTGGCGCTGGAACTGCTCGATCAAGTACGCGGTTGGGGCTTGCCGGACCGGATTGTGCTTGGCGATGCGGGATACGGTGAGGCAACTGAGTTTCGCGATGGATTGGAAGCGCGCGGTCTACGCTACGTGGTGGGCATCGCGCCGCAGACCGGGGTTTGGGCCCAAGCGCCCAGGATCGAAGTGCCGGAATACAAGGGGCGTGGCGCTCCGCCGAAGAGGTGGAACTACGGGGACCAAAGGCCGAGTTCGGTGAAAGACGTAGCGCTGAAGGCCAGGGGCTGGAAGAAGGTTCGTTGGCGCGAGGGGACCAAAGGCTGGTTGGAGTCGCGCTTCCTCTCTGTGCGGGTACAGCCGTCGCACGGCTTCGTCGATGGAGATCCGCCGCACAAGGAAATCTGGCTGCTGGTGGAGTGGCCGGAAGCGGAGAAGGAACCGGCCAAATGCTTCTTCTGCGATCTGCCGGCGAACTACACATTGCGGCGATTGGTGCGCATCGCCAAGTGCAGGTGGAAGATCGAACAAGACTACCACCAGTTAAAGGAAGAGCTGGGCCTGGATCATTACGAAGGAAGAAGCTGGAACGGCTGGCATCATCATGTAACCCTGGTAATGCTGGCGCACTCCTTCCTGACCCTGGAAACCTTGCGCAGTAAAAAAAACTTCTGGGTGGACCCTGCCAAGGACTCGGCGTGAAATCCAATACCTGCTCTTCACGTGGACTGGCAACTGCGCCTACTGCGGGGTCGCGGTGGACCGCTCGCATAGTCCCTAGCACTTAACGTTGTAATACTAAACCCGGCACTGAAAAATGGCGCCCCAGTTCCCTCGCAGTCGGGACTTGGGAAAATGAACCCTGCAATGCGATTCCCCGCCTGTATTACTATTCCGCCACCACCGGATTCGTGAGTGAGCCGAGCCCTTCCACGGTCACCGTCACGGTGTCGCCGTTCTTGAGCCAGCGCGACGGCTTGCGGCCCATGCCTACTCCGGACGGAGTGCCCGTTGAAACAATGTCGCCGGGCAAGAGCGGTGCAATCGACGACAGGTATTCGATAAGCGCGGGAACGCCGAAGACGAGCTGATCAGTGCGCGAGCGCTGCAGCACCTCGCCGTCGATGCTGAGGCCGATGGCCAGGTTATGCGGGTCGGCAATCTCATCTGCGGTCACGATGGCCGGGCCCATGGGGCAGAAAGTCGGAAAGCTCTTGGACATTGACCACTGGGTCGTGGAGCGCTGAATATCGCGCGCGCTCACAT
>JBAVGI010000427.1:0-1665 GCA_049684755.1 Candidatus Sulfotelmatobacter sp. | reverse complement strand
GTCCTGCACCCACTCAAAGTAGCTCGCCGTCACTCCGCCGGCGTTGGCCAGAATGTCGGGCACGATGAAGATGCGCTTGTCGGCAAGAATCTCATCCGCAACCGCAGTGGTAGGCCCGTTGGCGCCTTCAACCACAATGCGCGCCTTGATCTTGTCGGCGTTGCGGCTGGTGATTACGTTCTCAGTGGCAGCGGGAATGAGGATCTCGCATTCACTTACCAGCAGCTCTTCGCTGGGCATGGCCTCAGCACCGCGGAAACCGAGAATGGACTCGTTGCGGTACTTGTACTCGAGCAGCTGGTGGATGTCGATGCCGTTGGGGTTGAACAGGCCGCCGTCTTTCTCGGCAACGCCGATAATCTTGTATCCGTTTTCCTGCATCAGGCGTGCGCCGTTCGAACCAACGTTGCCAAAGCCCTGGATAATCACGCGGCAGCCTTCAACAGGCATGTTCAGGTAGCGCAGACTCTCGTTGCACACCACCATCACGCCGCGTCCGGTAGCTTCAATGCGGCCGCGCGAGCCGCCAATGTTCAGCGGCTTGCCGGTCACAACGCTGGTAACGGTCTGGCGCATGTGCATGGAGTAGGTATCCATAATCCACGCCATGGTCTGTTCGTTGGTGTTGACGTCGGGAGCGGGAACGTCTTTCTCCGGGCCGATGAACTCGATGATCTCGGATGTGTACCGCCGGGTCATCCGCTCCAGCTCTCCGCGGCTCATGTGCTTCGGGTCGCAGATGACTCCGCCCTTGGCTCCGCCAAAGGGAATGTTGACGACGGCGCATTTCCAGGTCATCCAACTGGCCAGCGCACGCACTTCGTCGAGCGTAACGTCGGGCGCATAGCGGATGCCGCCCTTGGCAGGTCCCCGGGCCATGGAGTGCTGAACTCGAAAACCGGTGAACATCTCGATCTTTCCATCGTCGAGCGACACCGGAAAGTGAACAATGATCTCCCGCGACGGGGAGCGCAGCACCTTCCACAAGCCCTCATCGAGATTGAGCTTGCGCGCTGCGAATTCGAACCGGGCGCTTTGTGCTTCCCAGGGGTTGATCTCCTGGTCCAAAGACACCGTATTGTTAGCAATGGGCATAAACCTTCTCCATTTTCGCCGTGGCGCCGTGCGCACTCACTAGCTGAAGTGCGCGGACACGGCGAATTTCATGTTGGGCAGAGCGGGAATTTTCGGGCCGGTCCCCATCACTGTACCCGAAATACGGGTTGGGAGTAGCTGCGAATGGCTCTGAGTCCAAACTTTGTGAGTCTAGGCCCGCGCCGGGAAGACCGTCAAGGGGTAAGGACACGCGATGATGCAACATTGCTGCCACGGCTCTATTTGCCTGTTGGTCAGCCCGAAGTGGGAATGCCTCTGTGGCGGGGGCCCTGCCCCGCATCCCTCGATTCTTTGGGATGAAAGCCGATGCGAAAATATCGCCGCTGGAGGCAAATGAGGGGTAGATTAGTTCCAAGCGGAAAGGCGGTGCGGAAATTAGATTCGATGCGGCCGATGAGGGAAAGTTCCCATGTCCACGGTAGTTAGCCTTTCCCGTCGCATACCGTTTCCCGTTCTCGCGGCTTCCATTTTTTTTTGCCAAATCGGAGCCACGCCCACCCCACTGCGCATTCTCGATAAAACCCCTGTTGCTTCCCTGCCGCTCAACCT
>JBAVGI010000426.1:0-3093 GCA_049684755.1 Candidatus Sulfotelmatobacter sp. | reverse complement strand
TCCCTACAGCGGCTGTATTGCTCAAAGGAAGGGGATATCGTACGGCTGCTTTTATTGGTAGCGTGATACTCGACAGCAGATCCCTCGCACCAGGATTCGATCGTGGATTCGATTTCTACGACAACTTCCCCGAGCACTCGTCATCGAAAACGCGGTGGGACACAGTGGAACGGCGTGGCATGACGGTCGTACAGCATGCCGAGGCATGGTTGAGCTCTCATCCAGCGGGAGCGCGATTTGTCTGGGTGCATCTCTACGATCCGCACGATCCATATGAGCCACCGCCACCTTTTTCGCGGATCTATAAAGATGACCTCTACGACGGTGAAATCGCCTATGCCGATTCGGTTTTAGGAAAATTTGTCCGCTATCTCAAAATCCACGGATGGTATGAGAACTCTGTGGTGGTTGTCGTTGGAGATCACGGCGAGGGACTGGGAGAACACAACGAGAAAACACATGGCATTTTTCTCTACGATTCGACCACACATGTTCCGTTGATTCTGAAACTGCCGGGGCGACTATACCGGGGCACGGTAGTAGGTCAGCAGGTACGCACGACAGATATTTTGCCGACCATACTCGACGTCGTCAAAATTCCAGCACCATCGTTTTTAAACGGCAAATCATTAATGCCCTATTTGGCAAGTACGGATTTGAAGGGGCGAACAGCATTCGGTGAGACAGATTACCCGCTCCGTTTCGGGTGGTCTCAACTGCGCTCGGTGCGGACAGATGAATTCAAGTTCATCGAAGCGCCACGATCAGAACTCTACGATCTGCATGCGGACCCTGCGGAGCTGCACAACGAATATGAACCACGAAACGTGAACGCGCAGAAGTTGCGTGAATTGCTGGCGGAAATCGGGGCAAGACCAAGATCGGCTGAACCTTCTGCAGCCATGGTCAGTCAAAGCATATCCGATAAGGCAAGAGCCCCAGGCTACCTCGGGCGAGCCAATACTGGGAATGTAGGTATAGCGGGTGCTTCAGATCCATCGTTGCTGCCAGATCCCAAGGATCATATCGAAGAACAAAACCTGCTACACACGGCGATGATGTCATTGGAAGACTCCCGTTTCGCAGAAGCTCGTGCCGCTCTGGGTAAAGTCCTGCAGATTAATGCCGACTCCTACGACGCACTTCAGCAATTAGCAGCTATTGAATCACGAGCGCATGAGTACGCGAATGCCGAGAAGCATCTGAAACGAGCACGGATGATTCGTCCCGATGACGCGACGGCCGCGCTTGACGAGGCTGTCGCCTTAACAAAGTTGCATGATATGCGGGGGACTCGCGATGCGCTGGAAGCCAGCTTGAGGCTTTCCCCGAGCCAAGTCCAGGCTCGCGTGCTGCTAGGGCGCGTGTACCTGAATCTGAAGGATACGAAGGCGGCCACAGATCAGTTTGAAGCGGCTTTGCTGCTAGAGCCAGATAACATGAGTGCCCAGCTTGGAATCGCGCAAGGTGAGATTATCGATGGAAAGCTTGCGGATGCCTTACCAAGACTGCTTCACCTTTCCAAATCAAATCCGGACAACGTGGAAGTATTTGACTTGCTCGCCAAAGCTTCTCGGCGGCTCGGGAAGAATGATACGGCCGAGCAGGCGGAAAGCCGGGCTACGTTCTTGCGGCGACACGGAAAAACGTCGGACAAAGGGCTTCAGTAGTTTTCCGGTCAAACGGTAACTTTTCTCTTGGCGATCATCGGCCCAAAGGTTTCCCTATTGTTTCGGGGTGCGCGTAAATTGCTCGCGCCGATTTCAGCATGTTCAGAACATGTTGTTTTTCGGCCTCTGTATTCCAGCCTTCTTGGACATTTGCCGCAGCGGTGAGACGATCGATCCAGGCGAGGAAATAATCAGCGTCTCCCTTAGGAAGAAAAGATGATCCTGCCACACTAATGTAGACGGGGCTGGTGGTGGCGTACGGATAGAGGTCGAGAATCGGATGCTCCGCGTTGTCCGCCCAGGTTCGCAAGAGGCACCACCCGCTTTGGGACACGGGTAACACTCCGTTGACATCTGCCGCATCGCGGTTATCCGCGAGCTTCAGGTCACGTATTACCCTCCCATTGCAGACCACTTCAAGGTGATCTAGAGGAACGATCGAGCGCATCCACGCGGTAAACTTCACTTGATGTTCCCCAGTGGGCAGCTTTACCTCATCACCGGCTTCGTGTCCATCGAGCGTAAATCCCAATAGCGGTCCGTTGGTCGCGAACGTACGACCGCTCTTAATAGCCATGAGCCAGGGCTGAAGTTCAAGGGGACCCTGCGGAACTTCGGCGTAAACGCGATTCAGTCCCACGGGTCCGCGCAATGATGCGAAGTTGGACATGGCATCGGTTCCAGCAGCGGTAGGTAGACGGAACCCCAAATTGAGCAAGCGATACCACACGCTCGCTGTTGACCTGTGATCGCTGAATCCTACCACCTCGATGTAGTCCACCTTGCCCAGAGCCACGTCGACTGGCAGTTCGTAGGTCAACGATTCTTCCTTCGCCGGATCAGGAATTGACTCGAACGGATGAACGTAACCCACAAGCGCCTGCTGCGAGTGTGCCATATCGGCCACGTCGGCATTGGTCGGAACAAGACTGCTGGCCGCGGTAGCAGGATAACCCGCATAACCAGGGATCAAGAAATTGCTGGTCAGGTTGAGTAGCCCCAAGTGACCCCAATAGCTGGTGTGAAATTCTTGTCCGTACACGAGCAGGTTCGCTGCGGTCGAAGCGGGGTCAGGTGTGAGGCGGAAGTAGGAGATATCCGGAATCCTTTGCTCCTTGTTAACCACCAGATCTTCGACAATTGATACATTCTCAGCTGCCATTTGCTCGACCATATGCTGGGGCGTGTTACGGTATGTTCCCCCGTAGTTCATATGCACGTGGACGTCACCGCTGACCCAGTGACTGCGCGGCTTTTGCGGGATTGGAAGCGCGTCGAGGTGTATCGTAATCTTCGCCTCGTGGTTGGCGCTTACATCCGCTGTTTGCTTTGTTACCCGATATTCGAATCCTTTCATTACCTCCACTTCGACCTGACCAACTGGAACGGTCAGTTCAGAAACTCCCGTCGCATCGAAGTAGTG
>JBAVGI010000425.1:0-1555 GCA_049684755.1 Candidatus Sulfotelmatobacter sp. | reverse complement strand
CTCGAGTCCAAAGAAGTGCTTCTTTAGGTAACTCCTCGTCGAAATCGTCCAAAAGTACTTCATAAGCTCTAATTATTTGTAGCTCATCGCCAAAATCGAGGTAATCGATTAGGTCGTTAAGAGTCTGTCCGGGAACATCATCTTGGATTGCATAGTTTTCGCAGCATGAGGCGGATTGAGGCGAGCTTGAGGAAGGCGAGCGCCTTGTGGTTGAGGCACTCCCAGTCCTTGGCGAGCCTTCGGCAGCGCCCGAGCCACGCGAAGGTTCGCTCAACGATCCAGCGCTTGGGCAAGACGAGGAAGCCTTTGGCCTGATCGGATCGCTTGACGATCTCGACGTTCACGCTGGCCAAGGCCTTCTTCACCGCCGCTTGAAACTCCGCCCCCTGGTAGCCGCCGTCGGCGTAAAGCTTCAGAAGGAAGGGATAGAGGCCGAACATGGTGGCCATCACAAGCGCCCCGCCGTCGCGGTCCTGAATGTCGGCGGCATGGACGATGGCGTGCATCAAGAGGCCTTGCGTGTCGACGAGAATGTGCCGCTTCTTGCCTTTGATCTTCTTGCCCGCATCGTAGCCGTGCGGGTCGTGAAGCCCCCTTTTTCAGCGCTTTTCACGCTCTGGCTGTCGATGATCGCGGCGCTGGGAGACGCCTCGCGTTCCGCTCTTTCGCGGCATTCGGCATAGAGGGCGTGATGGATGCGCTCCAGCGTGCCGTCCCAGCCCCACAGATCGAAATAGTCGTACAGCGTCGAGCGCGGCGGCAGGTCCTTGGGGATAGCGCGCCATTGGCAGCCGGTGCTCAAAATGTACATCAGCCCGTTCACCACCTCGCGCAGGTTCACCGTGCGCTTGTTACCCCCGCGCTTGGCCAGCGGAATGCCGGGCTCGATCAGCGCCCACTCCTCGTCGGTCAGGTCCGACGGATAACGCAGGCGGCTGCGATCATAGCGGGCGCGGTTTTCGTCGGTCCACATCGGCGGCGGCTCCCTTCAGAATCACACCGCCTCCCTTGAATCACAAACGATTCGTCCCATTCAACATGTTCCCGGACAGACTCTCAGGTGACGAGGCCCAATGCGCCGGCCGTAGGTAAAGACCAACATCAACTCTTGCACGAAGAGCGTCACCAATCTGAACCTGATCTTCCTGGACGTTCGGATTTGTATGCGAGAAGAATGCTTGGCTTGTGGTAATATCACTAAACGCAGCCCAACGCTGATCTCCGGCATAGGTTGGTACGGGCGCGCTGCCTTCAATGCGTACTGTGGAGATTGCCGAGGCATCTGGGGCAGATTTGTCAACCACAGCCTGAATTGCCGCCTGCCTTTCCTGCAAAATTGAACCTTCACCAATATACGTCAACACAACTAACGGTAAGTTAGCGGACCTATCTACTAAATTATTCTTACTGAAGCTGATAGACCAGTCCTTGTTATCGCTAATAATAGCTGGAATATCTCCAATTTTGTTTAAACCTTTAGCTTGCTCTTTCCAATCCTTTACGTCATTTTTGACGCCGACAATGTAATCTGTATCAATTATTGGCTGTCCATTGG
>JBAVGI010000424.1:0-13833 GCA_049684755.1 Candidatus Sulfotelmatobacter sp. | reverse complement strand
CCCTGTCCCGCGCGCAACGGCGCCACTCCTTGCCTCGCGCCGCGCTTCACTCCGGGAGCTGTCGAACTGGCTGCTGACGCCACAAATCGCTCCTTATGATTTCTGGTTTACCGTTTGTATGTCTGCTTGTGCGCTTGAAGACGACAAAATAACTTTTCATTATCCGGCTGAAAGAGAAGCGAAGTCAATCTTGAATGCTAGGATTTGAATGTGGGGACAGCCGCCCTCGGCTGTCCGGTCGAGCGAAGCTCGATTCCCCATCCACGAATCCCGCCCTTTCCAGCCCACTAGGCCTTAGCCATGAAACTAGTCTCCGCAGCGCCAATCCCGTCTCTATCCCCGCTCGCACCACTCAATAAATTTTCGGAAGGCCGCGCCCCGATGGCTAAACTTGGATTTTTCTTCCGCCGTCAGTTCCGCAAATGTTTTCCCGATCCGCGGAAAATAAAACAATGGATCATACCCAAATCCGTTCACCCCCCGCGGCGCATCAAGAATAATTCCCTCCGCCGCTCCCCGAAACGTTGCCAGCGTCTCACCATCCCGCGCCGCCGCCAGCACACAGACAAATCTTCCCGTACGTCCCATGGATGGAACATTCTTCAGTTCCCGCAGCAGACGCGCATTATTCGCATCGTCGTCGGTATTCGCATCCGCCTTATGCGGTTCTTTATTCTGTAGATCCGGAGCAGCGTATCGCGCAGAGTGCACGCCCGGAGCGCCATTCAGCGCAACGATCTCTAACCCCGAATCATCCGCGACAACAATCTCTCCAGGAACGTAACGGCTGTAAGCCTCGGCCTTCTTCCGCGCGTTGGCCTCGAATGTTAAGCCATCCTCAACCACGCTGGGCAGGGAAGAGAAGTCAGGAATGCCCGCAATCTCAACTCCATGCCGAACCGCGGCGCCAGAAAAATCGCGCAGCTTGCCCGCGTTCGAAGTCGCAATCAGAATTCGGCGCTTCAAGAGTGCACCGTTCCCCGCGCAGTCTTTCTCAGCGCCATCAGCACAAAGACAATTGCTACCATCGAAATCCACGCCCCCAGAGTGCGGTCCCAAGTCCGCACAAACATAATCTGTACCCGGTTCGCGCCCGCCGTGACCGGAACCAGCATCTGTCCCGTGCCCTCACGCGTCCCTGCAAGCACGATTCGCCCATTCACTTCCGCGCGCCACGCCGGATAATTAAATAAATGTAGCGCGAGATTATCGGCCGCCGACATATCTGCCGTAAATTGTTTTCGCTCCGCGCTCCACTCTAAAATTCGAATCGCCGCCTGTGCCGGCCCCTCAACGGTTACGCGGCGGGCATCTTTATCCACCGCAGAAGGATCGGCTCCCCGCGGCGTGTACTCGTCCGTGCCTTCATAACCCACGCCCGTAGCCACGTTATCCTGCATCTCCCGCAGGTCGGCGTGCGTGTCCCACCACGGAGCCTGAAAGTGCTGCCAGGCAAAAATGATCACGCAGAGCGTCGCCAGATACAAACCCACGCGCGCCGGCCATCTGCGCACCCCCAGCACGAGGAAAATCGTAAAAGGAACACTCAGACACAGCGTCCAGCGCCAGGGAAATTGCATAAAGCGCATCTTCGGGAGGATGTTCCAGAACGAATTCGTTATCGGGAGCATGAGCACCACACAAGCCGCGCCCCAAATCGCCAGCGAATTCCAGAGTTCACGACTAAGTTCACGACTAAGTTCACGATCGCGCCTGCGCCACGCTCGCGCTGCCCACGCCGCTGCCATCGTCAAAACAATCTCTGCGCTGGCCACCCACGAAATCACGCGATTGAAGGCATCATGATCCGCATCCGTTGTATGGACGAACAAAAAATTATCCAGCGGACGCGATCCCGCCGAAACCGCCTGCGCAATATTTACCCATCTCTGCTCATAGACTGCCGGAACCAAATAAAACGCGGCCAGTGCCGCACCCAAAATAACCGCCATCCCACTCGTCAGCAGAATGCGTGCCGATCTCCTCTGCCACGCGATCACGACAACCAGCAACGCCATCGAATAATGAATCATCACCGCTGCCGGAGCGTTCACCAGCCACGAAGCCGCCAGAACCAGCGCCAGCAAAATCGTCGCGCGCGCGCGTCTTTCCTCAGTGCGCAGCAACAGCAACAACAGCAGAGGCAGCAGGCACGCCGCAAGCAGTTCGGCGAACGCGCTCCGCCAGTACACAATCACCAGATGATAAGGATTCCCCGCATACAGTACGGCCGCGAAGGTTGCATCGCGCCGGTCCAGCCATCGCCGCGCCAACAGAAACATCGCCGCGCCCGCCGCCACCAGCACCAGCCAGATGTAGATGTCCGAAACCACGACCCACGGAAAAACTGTGCTCAGTCCCGCTCCCAAGGCCCACGACGCAGGTGGATAAAAGATGAATCGCGGCTCTCCAAATCCGAAGTGCGCCAGCGCCGCCCATCGCGGATAACCGATCCCGTGTTTCCATTGGGAGAGAACTTCCAGCCACGAGTAAAGATGGAACTCCACATCGTGTCCCGAAGGGGTTCCGAAAAAAAAGAAGGGAATCTCAACCGCGAATGCCGCAGCTGCGATATAAAAAAGAGGCTTCGATGCGAGTTTGCTGTGACTGGCGAACTCCGCTGCGGGGGACTTCGAACTGTCAGTCTGTCCGGATTTTCTGCTCGTCGCCAGCTTCGCTTACCAGCCTCCGTGCGCAAGCATATCCTAAGTTGCTGTGCATGTTTCCACAACGGTTGGAACAACGCATGCACGACGCCCGATGCCTGACGCCCGGCTCATCAAACGCATTTCAATTTCATCCACATTTAACATCCCTGAAACCATTGCACAACAATCATCCGCTAACCTGCCTGCATTAGGGGTGGAACAGACCACGGAGACTGAAGAGCCCAAGTCATAGACGGGGCTTGGGTTCTTCTTCTCTCCGGAGCAAACCCGCAAGCCCGCCGCATCCCGCTACTGCTGCCCAGTGTTTCCTGCCAGGCGCCAATCTCGAATTCTCCCGCCCACCTGCCACGAGATTAGCGCCGTGTTGGTGTCGGAATGTCTGCGAATAATTCGCGGTGCCTATTCAACAACGGGCATGAAATTTCTTTGAGCAAGCGGAACCGATGCAGTTGAAATGAGAATGAATAATAGTTAGGAAGGAACCTACGTGGTGACAGCTTCAACGGGCATGAAAGTTTCTTTGAGCCAAGCGGAACCGGTGCAGTTGAAATGAGAATGAATAATAGTTAGGAAGGAACCTACGTGGTGACAGCTTCGCCGGATCGCTGCCGGCGAAGTTCTTCAAGAAAATCATCCTCTTGCATACTGGTAGCCTGGCGCAGCAATTCGAGCAAAGGATCCTGCAGCTCTTCATCTTCCGAAGTTGCATGGGTGGCATCCGGAGCCGGTTCAAACTGGCTCACGTCTGCGACCAAAGCGCGTGGTGAAACGCTCATTTCCAGCATGGATTGCGGGCAGCTGCGGAGAAAGCCAATCAGGTTACCCACCTGGGCGCGTTGTTCGGGCGTGCGCGAAGGGAATTCCACTCCCATCCCGTAGCCGGGATGAGCCACTCGCACCATTCCTTCCGTGTGCACCGCCATTTCGCCCGTGCGCAAACAAAGATCAACCAGCGCGCGCTCCGGGAACGGAGAGTCGGTTTCCACGTAGCATCCGCCCAGGCTTAAATCGGTGAGTTTGCAATGCGGAACGGTCTCATCCTCGCCCGCCCGCAAGGCCGACGCAGCCGAGTGTAACCACCCCTGAAGTTGCGTCTTGAGTGATTCCTCCAAATCCAGAAAATGCACGCCGGTCTGCCCGTTCGGCTTGGCCCACGCCACTTGCCCGTGAGCATCGATTTCCAGCGATGCGTCGGGCAGCGCGAAGCGGAATTTCAGCAACGCCGCCGGAACCTGGGGTTCGGAGGTCAGAACATCCATACCGGTCTCGCTGAGGTCGAGAAGAATTCCCTCCATGGTGCGCTTATCCGGCAGAGTCAGCTCCACCGGAGCTTGCACCGGAACTCGATGGGCGCGCCGGCGTTCGCGATTCAGCAGGGCACTCACCGCCCGCAATCCGGCCTTCGCTTTCTCCTCCGAGAGCGGCTTGTACAGAACAAAATGCGCCCCGCTGCTCAAAACTTCACGCACTTTGGCCCGCTCCGCCACCAGGGCCATCGTGACCGGCGCAACTCCTGAGTTCAACTTCTCCGCTTCGTCGAACACTTCGGCCGCCGCTTTGGCATCTTCAAAATCGATAATCAGAGCGTCGAATCTCTGCTGCCGAAGACGATCGACTGCCGTCGCCAGGTCGCTGAAGCGCTCCACCGCGATCCCGGACGCCGGCAGCACCCGTCCCAGGACCTCGCAAGCGGAATCATCAGTGGATATCAGTAGTGCCAGAAGAGTCATAAAGTGGAATCCCCGCCTACGTCAGGCGAGATTACGACGTCGAATTAGGGCCAACGAGGCGCCGTTGGACGCGCTGCCTTGGACGCCGCTCCTCCCGATCCTGCCGCAGCCGCTTTCGCTGATGCATCGGAGCCGGGCGCTTCGTCCACTTCCATCAACACCGCGTTATCTTCATCGTCGTTCTCTGCGAGCAAGGGAGCCACCTCTCGGAGTTTCTCCGCCGCCTGCTGGAGCATTTCAATCTGCTTGCCCAGTTGCGCGTACCTGGTCTGCTTCTGCCGCAACACCTCATGAATATCTTTCATACGACCCCCTGTGGCGAATGTAAAGACGCGGACTCGCCAGCGTCAACGGTAATCCCCCACAGCGGGTTACTGGGGTAATTGAAGTTATTTCGGAAGGCGTACGCAGAATGGGTTTGCGGCCTTATGCGCGCATAGGCGCTCAAGGAAAAAGCACGCAAAAAGCAAAGCGAAAGCCCCGCGGAACGCGAGGCTTTCGTGAGGCGGATTTGAAATGTATTACGCTTTCAGCTTACGCCGCAACGCACCAGCCAAACCAATCATCCCAGTTCCCAGCAATCCGAGCGTGCCCGGCTCTGGAACGGTGCTGATGTTGGTATCGCCGCTGGAGATCATCGTGCTTCCGCTGAAATAGCCTTTGCCCGTGTTGATCGTCAGCTGCACGGTTGCGCCATTTACGGTCGCTCCGTTATACCACGTGCCCTTGATGCTTCCCTGAAGCGTGTAGTTGTGAGTTCCGTTGGACGCCGTTACCAGCGTCCACGTCAAGGGGCCAGTGAATGATCCATTGAAAATCGTGCCCGACGGAATGCCGTCCGTTCCGTTACCAGTAATATCGAAAGAGCCGCCGCCAGCGAAATTGCCGCCCATCTGCAGAGCAGTAATTCCGCCTGACATCACTGCGCCGGTGGAAAAGCTTACTCCTCCCAGTCCTCCAGTGACTAGGCCCAGACCGCCGAGGCCGTTTACGGCAATCAGCTCAGAGCCGCTAAGGGTCAGCCCCGCCGTACTGCCCGAAAGGGCACCTCCAGAGTTGGTGAAGTCAATCGATGAACTGGCGAACATCGCCATCGGCAGTGCCATTGCCAGTAAAGCCATCAAAACAATCCGCTTCATAAACGTCTTTCCTCCTGAACCTGTAAACCTGAGTAGTAGTTATTGTTATGGAGGCCTAAACCCCTCCAGGGGGCAGGAGTCCACTGCACCCAGCGTCTAATATGCACCCCGTATGCCAAACCCTGTGGATAAGCAAGCCACTGATTATAAACATGTTATGCAGGTATCTCGACCGCTTCTCCACTGGGATACTGCAAACCGATGCACACTAATACTTTCGTTTTGCGTTTTGCCTTTTCGACGAAACCGCCAGACAACTTCATCAGATTCATCAAAATAGCGCCTACGGCGGTTCGGAAAAATCCCTAAACCGCTAATCCCACTCATTAGCCCGAAATTTTATTTCGCGGCTCCGGCATTCACAAGTAATCGACTTGGTACCGGGACGGAAGCCAGCACGATGCGGGGCTCGACCCGCGCCACGCTCACTCGAAGAGCTTTAACGTGAGCTTCCCGGCTCCAGTCCAAGACCGGACCCGTAGTAGGCCGCGAGCGCGTGTCTTTCCTCGTCGGTAAGCAGAGAAGAGATCGTTCGCATTTGCACGTTGATGTCGTTGGCACGCCCTCCATTTGCAAATGCTTCGAGCTGGTCCAGAACATAGTCGGCGTTCTGATTTGCCAGGGATGGAACTCCGATCTTGTAGGCTACCGGCCCGTGACATGCTTGGCAGGGCGGAATGCCGCGCTCGCCATCCCCAAACGAAACCAGATGAGAAGCCACGCCTGCGCGAATGGGGTCCGGCCGCGGCTGCGGAAAATTTCGATTGTCCTGCAAATCTTCGAACACGGGCAACTTCGCATAATAGGCGACCACATCCGCCACGTCAGGGGACGAAAGCGAGCCCGCAATCGCTTCCATTACTCGCGATTTTCGCTTGTGATTGCGAAAATCCTGCAGCTCCTTCCACACCGCCAGCCGATTCATACCCGCAAGATTCGGAGTTATACCCACGGCGCTAAAGCCCTCCGCGCCGTGGCAGTGTTCGCAGCGCCTGGCCAGCAGCATTCCACGAAAAGCGTCTCCCGCGGAAGCCGCCGCAATCGTTTCCGGCGTCCACGCCACATAAGAGGGAATTCGTTCCGGCGGATTGTCGCTCGCCGCCATCAGCAGCGAACCGCCCGCAACCACTGCGGCCGCGAACCACGCCATTCTCCACTTACTTAAGCCTCGCCGCTTATTGCGCCGCACAGGTCCCCTTTTCTCCTGCCCGCAGAACAGGGAATTGATCGCGCGGTACCACCTTTAATTGGGATCGCATGGCGTAGTGTCCGGCCCCGCAGAATTCGGTACAAGCCGTCTTGAACTCGCCCGCACTCGGAAACTGTAGTTCCGCCTCGCTGATTGTGCCCGGCAGAACTTTCACGTTATATTTCGTGCCAATAAAATTCAGCGAGTGAACTGCGTCCGCACTCGTGATCCGCAGATGAATCGGAACTCCGGCGGGAACCAGAATGCAGTGGGGAACAAACAAGTATTGCTGCGCGATCATGCGCACCGTCACCGAGCCGTCGGCTCCTTGCTCGGTTCCCAGATTGCTTTCGACGAACTCGCCCGCCAGGTGCAGCGACAGAGGATCCACCGCCAGCGGCCCCTTCAAGAACCGGATCAGCGGCACATCGATCTGGTAATAGCGCGTGGCGGGAATCAGGCTCAGAAACAAAACCGTAAGCAGAAACGTTCTCAGCTTTCGCCAATTCACAATTCGTTCTCGATCCTAAAGCGACCAGGCACCGCCGGGTGCCCCACCCTTGCGCGTTCTTGCGCAGGGTGAGGATTTTGACATCCTCTCCAGCGGCCACACTGCGAGGTTTCAAAACTTTCAACGACCTTCGCCAATCTCTCTCAACACCGCGCTGCACCGCTCGCACACCGTCGGATAGTTTTTGTCCTCGCCCACGTGCGTCGAATAATTCCAACAGCGCTCGCACTTGAGACCATCGGCTTTTTTCACCTCAACATGCACCCCGCCCGTGCCATTGCCCGAGCCTTGCGTAAGCGTAACCGCCGAAACAATAAACAAATAACGCAACTGATCCTTATATCGTGCCAGCAGCGAGTATGCGGGATCCGATGCCGCGATGACGAGTTGCGCTTCCAACGGCTTGCCAATCAGCTTATTGTTGCGCGCAGTGTCAAGAGCTTTCATCACTTCGTCGCGAATCGCCAGCAAGCCGGTCCAGTCTTGTCGCTGCGCCGGATCATCGCTTGCAACGCCAGCGCCCAGCAAATCGGCAGCTGTCGGGAATTGCGCTAAATGAACGCTTTCCAGACGATCGGCGACCTTCGGCAAATACCCCCAAACCTCCTCGGAGGTAAAAGTCATGATCGGCGCAAGGAGACGAGTGAGGGCTTCGCCGATTCGCCAGAGCGCGGTCTGCGCCGAGCGCCGAGCCGGTGACTTGGGCGCAGAAATGTAAAGGCGATCTTTGAGCACGTCGAAATAAAACGCGCTGAGCTCCGTTACGCAGTAGTAGTTCACTCGGTGGTAAATTCGATGAAATGCGAATTCGTCGTACCAGCGCCTCACATCAGCCGCCAGCGTCGCGGTCAGACGAAGCATGTACTGGTCGAGGTCTTCTAACTTCTCGAAAGAAACCGCATCTTTTTCAGGATCAAAATCGTACAGATTGCTGAGGACATAGCGGAATAAATTGTTTCGGATCGTACGGTAAGTCTCCGCAATCCGCAGCATCAACTTCTCCGACCCCACCACATCCTCGCGAAAATCAACCGACGCCACCCACAACCGCACCACCTCCGCGCCCAGCCGGTCCGAAATATCCACCGGATCAACATCGTTCCCCCGCGACTTCGACATGGCCTGGCCTTTTTCGTCCAGCGTCCATCCCGGCGTCACCACTTCTTTATACGGAGGCGTTCCCCGCGTCCCCATCCCGCACAGCAGCGACGACTGAAACCACCCGCGGTATTGATCCCCGCCCTCTAAATACAAATCAGAAGGCCAAGGATAAGTCGGCTCGTCGGCGATCAACGCCAGATAGCTCGCGCCCGATTCCAGCCACACATCGAAGATGTCCGTTTCTTTTTCAAACTTCGTCCCGCTACAGTGCGGACACTTCGCCGTCGCCGGAAGAATCGTATCTGACTCGGACGTAAACCACGCATCCGCTCCCGACCGCGCAAACAACTCCACAACTTTCCGATTCACCGCTGGATCGTTCAGCGGCTTGCCGCAACCCTCGCAAAGAAACACCGCAATCGGAACTCCCCACACCCGCTGCCGCGAAATACACCAGTCCGGCCGGGTGGAAATCATGTTCGATAACCGCTCTTCGCCCCACGCCGGATCCCACTTCACGTGCTTGATTTCTTCCAGCGTGCCCTTCCTCAACGTGTCCTCTTCCGACGTCCCGCCCGGCATCGGCGTTTCCATCGAAATAAACCACTGCTCCGTCGCCCGAAAAATCACCGGATTATGACACCGCCAGCAATGCGGATACGAATGCTCCGTCTTCTCCGTATGCAGCAGCACCCCGCGCTTCTTCAACAATTCAATAATCGGCTGGTTCGCATCCCACACGCGCAATCCGGTGTACTCCTCAAGTCCGTTGCGCAGGATGCCTTTTTCATCGACATTGCTGGTCGCATCCAGCCCATACTTCACTCCGGTAATAAAATCCTCCGCGCCATGCGAAGGCGCGGTGTGCACCACGCCGGTCCCGGTGTCCATGGTGACGTACTCCGCCAGCACGCCAAGAATTTTCCGATCCAGAAATGGATGCTGAAAATTCAGCCGCTCCATCTTCCTTCCGGGAAAATGAGCAATCTCCCGCGCATCGGCAAGATTGCATTTCTCCGCCACATCCTTCGCCAGCTTCGCCGCGACGATGAAAACTTCACTATCTGGGGTGCCCCAGGGCCTGCCCTGAGCTTGTCGAAGGGTCTCGCTTTTTTCGCGAGACGTGGGAACCTCCAATCCCACATATTCTTCATCCGGATGAAACGCCACCGCCATCGACGCCGGCAGCGTCCACGGAGTCGTCGTCCAGATAATCGTCGAAACCTTTTTCCCCGCCAGCGCCGGATCAATCTTCCCCGGATCATCCAGCAACGCATACTTCACATAAACCGTCGGGCTGGTGTGATTCTCATACTCAACTTCTGCCTCAGCCAGCGCCGTCTCGTCATGCATGCACCAGTAAACCGCGCGCAGTCCCTTGTAGACGAATCCATTTTCGTAAAACGAAAAGAACGTTGACAGCACCACCGACTCATACTGCGGATTCATCGTCGCGTACGGACGATCAAACCTCCCAAACACTCCAATGCGTTTAAACTGCTGCCGCTGTAAATCCAAAAACTTCTGCGCATACTTCCGGCACTCCGCGCGCACGTCGAGCGGCCGCATCTGCAGCTTCTTCCCGCCCAGCTCCTTATCTACCTTGATTTCAATCGGCAGCCCGTGGCAATCCCACCCCGGTACATACGGCGCATCGAACCCCGCCATCGTCTTCGATTTGACGATGAAATCTTTCAGGCACTTATTCAGCGCCGTTCCCATATGAATCGGTCCGCTGGTATAAGGCGGCCCATCATGCAAAATGTAAGTCGGCGCCCCCTTGCGCGCTTCCCGGATGCGCTCATAAATCCGCGCCTCCTCCCACCGCGCCAGCATTTTCGGCTCATTCTGCGGCAGATTAGCCTTCATCGGAAAGGCAGTTTTAGGCAGATTCATAGTAGTTTTCAGTTCGAGCGGCAATCGAGTGGCTTCTCCCAATGTGCGAATCTTTTCATTATAGGGAGCGCCGCTAGGAACGTCCACGAACCCGCAGTCGTCACCCTGTGCGCCTCTGTGTCCCCCGTGTTAAAGATTTTGATTTCTCTTTCCAGCACCCCCCGAAATACACTTCGTAAACTACCCAAAGAAGAGGTACAATTTTACAAACAGGCAAATGGACGTTCGATCTTTGCCCATTGCGGTCGCTAAATTCCACAACGAGCCGTAGCCTTAGAGGCAACTCGCTGGAACGACTCTTCATCTGTGTTGAGCAGGGCGTCGGGCCGAGCGCAATCGACTCACCGTCCGACCTGGGAAAGCCGAATCGGGGAACATGTCATCTGTAGAAGTGAATCCGACACCAGCTGAAAAAGAGCCGGAACTTAACCTCCTGCTCGCTCCTGACACCTTCGAGCCTCTGTACAAATCCCTTTTCCGTGGCTTGGACGATTTCTTTTTCCCCAAGAAACTTCCACCTCTCAAGCTGGAATCCAAGCCCATTCCGGTCAAGGACATTTGGGGTTTCTACAACTACAAGAAAAATGGCGTCCTCGGTTCCACTGCCGCTCACGTCGTCGTACTGGCATTGATTATCGGCGGCACTATTCTGGCCCACCGCTGGGTCACCAAGGTCGAGGCCAAGCCTCAGACGGCTACCACGCAACTGATCGATCCCGGCGATTACTCGCTCAAACCCGCAAAAACCCAAGCCGGTGGCGGAGGCGGCGGCGGTGACCGCGATGTCCTCCAAGCCTCCCGTGGCAAGCTTCCCAAATTCTCCATGCAGCAGATCACCCCGCCCACCGCGGTCATCCGAAATTTCAACCCAAAGCTCGCGGTTGAGCCCACGGTCATCGTTCCGCCTGAAATCAAGGTGGCAATGAATAACTTGCCGAACCTTGGTGATCCCAAATCCTCCGCCATCATCCCCTCGAACGGAACAGGCTACGGCTCTGGAATCGGCTCAGGTAGCGGCGGTGGTGTCGGCTCCGGCAACGGCCCAGGCGTAGGCCCCGGCGAGGGCGGTGGTATGGGCGGGGGCATTTTCCGTCCCGGCCGCGGAGTCACTCCGCCGCGCCCCATCTATTCTCCCGATCCGGAATTTTCCGAAGAAGCCCGCAAAGCCAAATATCAAGGCACTTGCACCCTGATGATCGTCGTCGATACCGATGGCAAACCCACGAATCTGCGCGTAGTGAACTCCCTCGGCATGGGACTCGACGAAAAAGCCCTCGAGACGGTGAAAACCTGGCGCTTCGAGCCCGGCAAGAAAGACGGCCATCCCGTCAAAGTCGAAATGGCCGTCGAAGTCGACTTCCACCTGTACTGAGTTCGAGTTTCTCCTATAGAACTGTCATTCCGACCGGAGCCCGAGCGTTAGCGAGTGCGCAGCGGAGGAACCTGCTGTCCGCGATAGAACCACGAAAGAGCGGCATTTTCACGATCGCCAGCGCAACCGTGGAAGAGCGGCGCTTCATCGCCGCGTAAAGCGGCGAAAAGATGAGGGCTTTAGCCCCCGCTACTCCTTCAAATCCACATGCTCCACGTTTTCGATCGGATGCCCCAAAAACCTCTCCCCCAGCCGACGGAATTTCTCCACTGAATCCGTAGCAAAAAACTTAATCCGCGGAGCCGCCCGCCGTTCCTCCTCGACGGCAGAAACCAAAAGCCCTCGCACCCGTCCCGCAACCACCCGCGCCGTCGATTCCGCCGAATCCACAATGCTCACATGCTCCGGCGCCGCCCGTCGCAACACCGCCTTGAGCAGAGGATAATGCGTGCATCCCAGCACCAGTGCATCCGCATCGTGAAATCCATCGGCAAATGCTTCTGTCAGATAGATCCCTGCAACCTGATCGGTCACCGGATGTTCCACCCATCCCTCCTCTACCAGCGGCACCAGCAGCGGACAAGCCTTCTCCCGCGCCTCCACCCCCCACGCCTCCAGAGCCCGCCGGTAAGCATGGCTGCTGACCGTAGCCTCAGTCCCAACCACCACCACTTTCTTATTCTTGCTGACCGCAGCCGCAGCTTCCGCACCCGGCTCAACCACCCCCACCACCGGCACATGCGCCGCCGCAACGATTCGATCCAGCGCCAGCGCCGTCGCCGTGTTACAAGCAATCACCAGCACCTGCGCCCCATGCGCTTCCAGAAAATGCGCCGCCTCCACCGCGAACCGCCCCACGGTCTCTACCGACTTCGACCCATAAGGCAGCCGCGCCGTATCCCCAAAATAGAGATAATCGGCCTCGGGAATAAGCTCAAGTAAAGCTTTAAGAACAGTCAGTCCACCAAAACCCGAATCAAATACACCAATAGTAGGACGACGCGTGCTCACGCTAAGCAGGTCTCAACCCCTTGAGGTCCCTTGCTCGCAAGCGTACGTTGGGAATCGAGCTTCTTTTCTTCGTGGATAGCTCTCGAAACGCGGATGCGATGAAATCCTCCTTAACGTGAAGGCTCAAAAGTAACTCCCTCAGGTGGTCAAGCCCCGTGACCAGACAAGTCGCGTCGCCAGGGCCCGAATACGGCGCGTAGGTTACATAATATGCGCTCGGACTTCCTCTAGGGATGTTCTCGGATACTTGGATGTCAATGGCACCAGAATAAACATAGGCGTCCTCGACAAAATTCCCACCGATCTGCTCGTTCACGACTCTAAATGCTTCTTGCGGTAAGGCTCTACTTTCCTTCTCCAAAGACTTCAAAACCCGGTCATTCGGACTCTTCAGGAAGATCCTGCGGAGCGGAATATCTTCAAAGACGCCCTCTTTTTGAAGCGCACGGTTTACCTCACTATAGGCGGCAAGGGGGCCTTTAGAGTCGACCAGAGGCGTTGCCACCATAAATTGCCATTCTTGTAATTGGGGAATGAACGCCCAAAGATAGACCGTTACGGGTATCGATGCCCGCGTAAGAGCGGCGACGATACGTCGACCGATTTCGATGTCGTTGTTTACCAACGTTGCCGTAGCCATTGCATTACTCCGTTTCTGCCGGCAACCGCGCGATATAGATCGCTGGCATTCAGTCCGCCTACTGCGTATCTGCTGTTAATGTTCCAATCCTTGACTACGTCCCACTTGTTGTTAAAAGCAATGTTTTTCCGCCTGTCGATGTCGAGCGATGTCTGGAGTTTTGCCGCTCCTATCAGTTTAGCCAAATCATGGGTGTAAATGTCCTTGATAGCGCTTTGGTTGGGTGGAAAGTCATGACGCCTGGTATTCTTGGCAATACAGGCCTTGATAGCGCACTCGACGGCAACACCAGTCAGGTAATAAGCGCCCTCTACGTTTCCGCACTGCATCAGGACTCGAGCGTCTTTCAGCCTCATTCTCGCAAGTTGTTGGAATTGCCGACGCGTCTCAGCCATACGTTATCGCGTGGCCGCTGAGGAGGAATCCATCTCACTGCCCTGAGCCTGCCTAGAGTTACAGCACCCCCCCGGAGGAATCGGCGCCCCATGCGGACAAGTCCTCGGATGCCCCAAAAAAGCGCAAATCTTATCCGTCGCCTCGGGCGACAAAATATGCTCAAACTTGCAAGCCTGCTG
>JBAVGI010000423.1:0-3127 GCA_049684755.1 Candidatus Sulfotelmatobacter sp. | reverse complement strand
TCCCAGGGAACTCTGCAATCGATTTTCGAATTTCAGACCATGATTTGCGAACTCACCGGCATGGAAGTGGCCAACGCTTCGATGTATGACGGTTCAACCGCCGCCGCCGAAGCTGTGATGATGTCCGTTCGTCTCACCGGTAGGCGTTCAGTCGTAGTGGCGCGCAGTCTGCATCCGGAATATCGTGAGGTGCTCGCCACTTACGCGACCCATCAGGGAATGCCGCTGTCCGTGGCCGGTTTCGGCGATGACGGACGCCTGAATCTCACGGAGTTGCAGAAATCGATTTCGTCCGATACGGCTTGCGTGCTCATTCAATCCCCAAACTTCTTTGGCACGATTGAAGATGTAGCGGCCATCGCCGAGATCGCTCATAAGAGCGGAGCAATGCTTGTAGTCTCGATTGCCGAGGCGGTCTCTTTGGGAATTGTGGAGCCGCCGCGCGAAGCGGATGTCATCGCCATGGAGGCGCAGTCGTTCGGGGTGCCACTCGGATTCGGCGGACCTTATTGCGGGGTGATTGCCACGCGCGAGAAGTTCGTTCGACAAATGCCCGGGCGTCTGGTAGGCCAGACTGTCGACAAGCAGGGCCGTCGCGGATTCGTACTCACTCTCGCGACCCGCGAACAGCACATCCGCCGGGAAAAAGCCACGTCGAATATCTGCACCAATCAGGCCCTTGTCGCCCTGATGGTCAACATCTTTATGACCGTCTACGGCAAGGTTGGATTGAAAGCACTGGCCAGGCAGAATCTGGCGAAAACGGCATACGCTGCTGGGCAGTTCGCGAAGAACGGTAAGATTCTGTTCGGAGGTGCTCCGCGCTTCAACGAATTCGTGGTTGAAACCGCCGCCGACCCACATTCCCTGAATGCACGACTGCTGGAACACAAGATCGTTGGCGGACTGCCTTTGAAAAAGTTCTATCCCGAACTCGGAAACTCCGCGCTATGGTGCTGCACGGAATTGACTACCCGTAGCGCTATCGATGCGGCCGCGGGAGTTTTCGCGAATCGCGAACCTGCGCGATCCGGCAAAGAAGAGGCAGCCGTTGAGGAGGTGGCGCGATGAAGGACCGGATCCGCAAAGCCACCCGCCACGTCAATCAGAACGAAGGCCTCATCTTCGAGAAATCCTCGGCAGGGAAAGCCGCATGGAAGCTGCCGCCACTGGATGTCCCAGAGGTGGATTCGTCCAAGCTTCTCGGTTCATCGGAAAGAAAAGACCTCGGCAACATGCCGGAAGTAAGCGAGATCGAAATCATCCGTCACTTCACTCGGCTTTCGACATGGAATTACGCCATCGACCTCGGCATGTATCCTCTGGGATCGTGCACTATGAAGTACAACCCGCGCGTGAACGAGGCTGTGGCGCGGGTGGAGGGAATCGCAAATGGCCATCCCTATCAGCCGGAAGTGATTTCGCAGGGCGCACTGCAGATACTAAGAACCCTGAGCGAGTGTCTCATCGACATCACGGGAATGGATGCGATCACGCTGCAGCCCGCCGCGGGCGCGCATGGCGAGATGACCGGCCTGCTGATGGTGCGAGCCTATCACCATGCGCAGGGCCGTCCGAGAAAGAAGATTCTGATTCCAGACTCAGCCCATGGAACGAATCCGGCGACGGCTGCCATGGTGGATTATTCCGTAGAAAATCTAAAATCGAATTCGCGCGGCATGGTGGATATTGCAGCACTGGAAGCGCAGATGAATGAAGACGTGGCTGCGCTTATGCTTACGAATCCGAATACACTCGGCGTGTTTGAGCAGGAGATTCACAAGATTGCCGACATCCTTCACGCCAAAGGCGGCCTGCTCTACATGGATGGCGCGAACATGAATGCGCTGGTCGGCAAAGTTCGCCCCGGCGATTTCGGCGTCGACGTAATGCACCTCAACCTGCACAAAACATTTTCCACTCCGCACGGCGGAGGCGGCCCGGGGTCTGGACCGGTGGCAATCAAAAAGAAGCTCGAGCCGTTCCTTCCCACCCCGGTATTGATTACAAAATCCGATGGCAAGCTCGGCTTCGAATACAACCGTCCGCAATCCGTTGGACGCGTGCGCGCATTCTACGGAAACTTTGGAATGTTCGTTCGGGCTCTGGCCTATATTCAGGCGAACGGCCCTGATGGCTTGCGGCAAACTACGGAAGACGCGGTGCTGAACGCGAACTACATTCGCAAGGGGCTCGAAGGAACCTACGAGCTGCCGTATTCCACGCCCACCATGCATGAAGTTGTTTTCAGCGACAGACTCCAGGCAAAGAAGGGCGTGCGTACCATGGACATTGCCAAGCGCCTCATCGATTACGGCTTCCATCCTTATACGACGGCGTTTCCGCTGATCGTGCCGGGAGCGTTGATGATCGAGCCCACCGAGAGCGAGTCCGTGGAAGAGATGGATTTGTTTATCGACGCAATGAAATCAATTGCCGAAGAAGTGGAGGAAAATCCGCAGACCGTGCTCGACGCGCCCCACTCCACAAGGGTTTCCCGACTCGACGAAACAGCCGCTGCGCGGAAGCCCGTACTCCGATGGAAGCCGGCCTGAATGTTGATTGATGATTTGCGATTGTTGATTGAAATCCGAACCGGATTTCGCTAGAACACCGTTTGGATTTTCAATCAACAATCAGCAATCAACAATCCGTCCATTGATGAGTCTTACTTAGCGTTAATATCCACTGACGCTCGCGTCGTCTCCCAGTCAATCTGCATCGTGCAGCCGCTGCCTGACTTTACGTAGGAGATCGTAAAATCTTCCACCGGCGACGGCAGCTTGCTCACCTTCATCTGCACGCGCGCCAATTCATCGCTTTCATATTTGTAGGGAATGCCCCACTCACCGGTTTTCTTGTTGATGATCAAAGTCCAATTGTCGGCGGTGGGTACGGTGAAGATCGTGTAGTTGCCGGCGGGAACAGTCTTCCCACCCACGACGACATCAGCGCTGGGGACAAATGTCGTGGCCTCATTTGCTCCGGTGCGCCACACTTTGCCGAAAGGCACGAGATCGCCATAAATCTTTCGCCCTCGCATGCGCGGGCTCGAGTAATCCGTCTTGATGCTTTTTCCGCCGCCGAGATCGCACGTAGCTGAGGCTGCGGGGCTGGGCTTAGCTTT
>JBAVGI010000422.1:0-2366 GCA_049684755.1 Candidatus Sulfotelmatobacter sp. | reverse complement strand
CATTTACGGGTGCAATACGGAGACTCTAGCCGAAGCTCAAATCGGCGATGATATTGCGTATACAGAAGACCCAGTGCAACACCGTTACAGGAGGCGGACTTGAGGATGGAATCTATTCGTTTGGTTGAAGGGATTGCCGTTTGGATATTTCGACAAAAATCCTGCGGCCTGAGTGTTCTCGCCTCCATTTTGCCGGAGTCGCACCAACGAGGTTTGCAAACGTCCGAGTAAGGGCGGCTTGATCAGAAAATCCAGCCTGCGCGGCAATTTCCACCAGCGAGTTATTGGTTTCCGACAAAAGGCCCTTCGCGATCTCAACGCGCTGCAGAATCAGATAACGATGCGCCGAGGTTCCGAAAGATTTCCTGAATGATCGCGCAAAATGGCTGACTGAAAGCCTGCATTCCTCGGCAAGCGTTTCCAGTTTTACCTCGCCGTCCAAGTGCTCCTTGAACAATTCCACAACGCGGCGCCTTTGCCACGGTGCCAGACCTCCTTTGAACTGCGAAATAGCTTCAGGAGTCTGACCATACCGCCCGACAAGGTGCGAACAAATCGTCATGGTGAGAGAATCCATGAACAACTGAGAGAACATCTCCGGCCTATTTAGGCATGGAAGAATCAGTTGCGTTAGGTGATAGACGGCCGGGTCGGGAGTTCCATAAATGCAGTGGAGACGCTTAACTCTGGGCATTCTGGCATCGTCGGTCAGGGAATCCAAGGTTGCACGCGGAACATGGTAGTGGATCCAGTCGATCGGGCCCGGGTTCCGAATACTCGAATTTGATTCCAGGTCGCACATTGCAACCCCGCCTACTGGCCATGCCCCCGTCTTTGTGTACTTGCCGTCGGTCCAAAGTTCCCATTCCCCGGAATTCGCATGATTGAGATGAACCGAAACAACGTAGGCCTTTTCAGATGGGATTGACGCAGTTCGCTCCGGGATGCCGCTTCGGGCAATCAGCCGGGTAATCGCCATTTGCGGCCGGACGACGGAAACCGCAGAGTCGATGGCAACAGTGGGGGGTTGATTCATGGTGAAGTACTTCGCCATCTGTGTGCCGTAGGCGCTTGCTTGGCCCTCAGGCGAGGGCGCGGAATTCCGATTCTGTTTGCAGGTGTGAGTTTTCTTCACGGCAATCTCCAACCAGAAGACGACCGACCATCTTGAATGGCTCCAAGAATACCACCTACTGGGTGCTTTTGTTTGGTGAGCTTGAGAAGCAACATTATTGTGATCAGAAATCACAAATTAGGTTGGTTTCGACAAGCCATCAACGAACGGTTCGTCGATACATCGGGGTAATGTCTCGTGCTCAGCATCAGGTCACGCATCGAGCAACCAATACCCGCGAGATGCTCCTTCTCTCAGCGGGCAAGCTGTTTCAGGAGGTTGGCTATGTGCGAACGAGCATTCATCGCATCGCCGCCGGCGTGAATGCGCCTAAGGGAACTTTTTACAACTATTTCGGGAGCAAAGAAGAACTTGCCTCAATACTCGTCGATCGCCAATTTGCCGCTATCTATCAATCACTTTCGCTAACGCCGACAGAAAGCGCGTACGACCAACTGAAGCAGCATTTCGACTTCTTAGCAATCGAACCGCCGATGATCGAGATAGCTCCCCTCCAATTGCTTGCGATTTTCGCTGCCGAGGCTCCAGCAATCCCGCCCAACATCGGGCGAAGAATTGCCGACGGCATACACGTCTGGGATAGGCAGTTGGGCGACCTAATCTCACTCGCTCACATTGAGAAAGGAACCTCCCTCGGGCACGACTCCACCAAACTGGCGTTACTCTTAACAACGTGCTGGTTTGGGGCGATCGTCCGCAGAAAGTCGGATCCATCTCTGAAGCTTGTGGAAGACTTTCTTCCCTCCTTGCTCCGCTGCGGTGTCCTTTGACTAAGGTAGTCAATGGTTCGACTTGGACTGGATTCTTTCCTCCTTCGTCTCACTTGACGATCAGACTGCGCGAATCAGCCGCATGAAGGCATCGATCTTCTTCGTAATTCGCGCCCGGTCGGGACCGAGGTTCTGCTCCAGACAAATTCCGCTAAAGAACGTGACGATCAAGCCAGCGAGGGAATCATTATCGTCACGAGATCCACGCGCTGCTGCTAGATTGTCGATGAGCAACTGATGGGCTTTCATTACGCTGGCGACCATAATCTGGCGGGCTTTGGGGGGGAGGTCTCCGAACTCGCGCATAGAGTTCACTGAGAAGCAGCCCTTCTGGCCCCAACTCCCATAGCAGACCTTGAGAAAACTCTCAACATTGGTCCAACCCAGAGGCTGTTTCGTCAGGTGTCCGCGTGCCATCAGGACGTCGAAATACCTGCGCAGGCTCTCCACGAACAGGTCTT
>JBAVGI010000421.1:0-4697 GCA_049684755.1 Candidatus Sulfotelmatobacter sp. | reverse complement strand
GTTTCGCGAATGCGCGATTTGGCGTCGTCCACAATCTTAAGAAAGCGTGGAGGATGTTGATGCGCCATAAGATCTCCTCATTCCAAAATTAGTTACAGATGAGTATCCTACCAAGCGCGTCTGCCTTCTGCATCGCAAACGGCCGGCAACGCACCCCAGCAGCCTTCCTCCGTGAAACTTAGTGCCCCTTCATGGTTCATCGACTTCTCCGATAGCATTGGTGAGTGAGCAAGCATCCTCACAGTCCGAGCCAGGGCCTGGCGCGAACCTTATCCAAGCTCGGTTACTGCTCCCGATCGAAAGCAGTAGAGTTGATTCGTGCTGGCAGAGTGACCGTGAATGGAAAGCCGCGTCGCAATCCGGAAACTCCCGTCTCTGGAGGGCACGATAAGATTGCCGTCGACGGGGCAGAGGTTGAGGCCGGAAATAAAATCTATCTCATGCTCAACAAGCCGCGCGGCGTCGTCACTACGGCCGCGGATGAAAGAGGTCGCGAAACTGTCTATGCAATGCTGAACCGCGGTTCTCAACGCACGAATCTGTCAGACGAAGGCTTGCCTTGGGTTGCGCCCGTGGGACGTCTGGATAAAGCCAGCGAGGGATTGTTGCTCTTAACCAATGATTCCGAATGGGGAGCCCGCATCGCCGCGCCGGGAACACATTTGGATAAGACCTATCATGTGCAGGTCGCAACTGTTGCGGATGGAAGGTTTATTCAGAATTTACTCAGTGGTGTAAAAACGGAAGATGGGTCGATACTGTGCGCCCGGCAAGCACGCCACCTCCGGGCAGGAAAGAAAAACTGCTGGCTGGAAATTGTTCTGGATGAAGGGAAGAATCGCCAGATCCGCCGCATGATGGAAGGCTTGGGTGTCGAAGTCTTGCGATTGATTCGCGTAGCCATTGGACCGCTGCAGTTGGGCGATCTTGCCAAAGGCGAGCACCGTCCGTTGACTCTGCAAGAGAAACGAATGCTCGACCGCACATTGCGGAAAAAAAATCCATGAACGATTTGATCTTCCTTTCCGCCGTTTCCATGGCGGAGAAAATCCGCAAGAAGGAAATCTCTCCGGTAGAACTCGTGGATGCGCATCTCGCACAGATCGAAAAACTGAATCCAAAATTAAATGCCTTCATTCAGGTTGATTCCGAAGGCGCGCGGCAGGCCGCCCGGGACGCAGAGAGTGCAGTAAAACAGCGGGAAAAAATTGGCCCCTTGCACGGGGTCCCCATCAGCATCAAGAGTTCAATTAGCGTGAAAGGTCTTCTGTGGGAGGCCGGAACCCGCCTGCGGAGGGGATTTGTCGCGCGACGAGATGCTCCGTTAGTCGCGCGCCTGAAAGATGCCGGCGCAATTATTTTGGGTGTGACCAATGCACCAGAATTGCTGATGGCCTGGGAAACCGACAACTTGCTTTATGGCCGAACCAACAACCCATGGGATGTGGACCGCACTCCGGGTGGCTCGAGCGGCGGCGAGGCTGCAGCGATTGCCGCCGGAATGTCCGCCGGAGGAGTGGGCAGTGACGGTGGCGGCTCGATCCGCGTGCCTGCCCATTTCAGCGGCATCTGTGGACTGAAGCCTACTCCCGGCCGTATTCCTGCTACTGGACATTTTCCAGAGGCCGCTGGCCCGTTTGCCGCGATCGGAGTCGTCGGTCCAATGGCGCGCACAGTTGCCGACTTAGAATTGCTTTTCGAAGTCATGCAAGGACCCGACAGCGGTGATACGAATGCCGCACCCGTTCCAATCCGCTGGCCGAGCGAAAACGAGGTCAGGAAACTAACAATAGGATATTTCGAAGAGGATGGCCGCACACCGGTCACGGCGGAAACTCGCGTTGCAGTGCGCTCTGCCGCGGAAGCCTTGCGCTCCGCCGGATTTAACGTCGAACATTTTCAGCCGGAGGGGCTCGAAGCGGCGCGGCAGCTCTGGTGGAAATATTTTGTGGTTGCCGGAGGCATGCTGCTGCGGCCGATGTTCCATGGCTGCGAGTCGGATCTCAGTCCGGTCCTGGAAGAGTTTCTCGGTTGGTGTGGTAGTGAACCCGTTCACACAGGAACGTCGCTGCTCGATGCGTGGATTGAGCGCGATGTTTTACGCACGCAGTTTTTTGCGCAGATGCAACAATATCCAATTCTATTGTGTCCGGCTGCCGCTATTCCCGCGTTCCGACACCGCGACCGAACTTGGCAGATTGAAGGCAAGAGCGTCCATTATCTCGACGCCTGGAGTTATGCGGAATTCTTTAGCCTACTGGGCAATCCTGCTGTAGTGGTTCCAGTAGGCTGCTCGCTCGACGGACTACCCATCGGTGTACAGATCGTAGGCCGGCCTTGGGAAGAAGAGAACATATTGGCAGTTGCTGCCGCTTTGGAAAGTCGATGTGGCGCGTGGAAAATTCCCCCGCTTGGTCAAACAGATTCTAAAGGCTTCGATTAGTATTTTTGGACTATTCCATCCCCGCTCGTATCTGAGTAAGTTGTTTCGCACGATCTCAGTCACTGTGGGGCTGATGTCTGCGGTAACATTTGTCCGCCGCAACGTTCGACTATCTCGATGGAAAAACAAACACCGCCGAAGGGTTTTGTTCGCCGAGGCTTGTCTTGGTTGTTGCCGTTTCTCGCGGTTTCGGCCGCCTACCTTTATACATTTCCTCAGGCGACCGTTTTCTATGCGGCAGTCGTGCTGCTGCATGTCTTCGCCGGAGTCATCGCCGCTGCATTATTGGTGGTCGGGCTGCTTCGATTACTTCGCAACGGAAGTTTTCTCGCTCGCGCTGGATGGTTCCTTACCACCGCAGGCACGGTTCTTGGAATCATCCTCATCAAAACGGGCACGCCCCGCGCAGAATGGAACTGGCTTTACTTTCATATCGTAATCTCGGTGATCGGGGTTGGCCTCTTGCTTGCCGATTATTTGGGAAGCCAGGGTTGGCTAGGTTCCCACACCGGTGCCACAGTTCTGCGCGCAGCCATCTGCATTATTGTTCTTGCAGGGATCGGCTATGGTTCCCGCTACATCCGCGAAAGTTGGCAGACGCGCAACCGCATTCAAAACCCCACCATGCCGCCCGACAACATGAACGGCGAGGGCGACGGTCCCGAGGGCGCGTTCTTTCCCAGTTCCGCGCAAGTCTACGGCAAGCAGAAAATCCCCAGTAAGTTTTTCATGGAGTCCGACTCCTGCAAGCGCTGCCACGAAGATATCTACAATCAATGGTTCAGCTCGGCGCACCATTTTTCTTCCTTTAACAATCAGTGGTACCGCAAGTCGATCGAGTACATGCAGGATACGATCGGCACCCAGCCTTCGAAATGGTGTGGCGGCTGCCACGATCCTGCCGTGCTTTACAGTGGCTTGATGGATACGCCGATTAAAGAGATTGTGCATCGCCCGGAATCACAGGCCGGACTGGGTTGCATGATGTGCCACTCCATCGCCAACGTGAAGAGCACTATGGGCCAGGCGGATTTTTATCTCGAGTATCCCAAGCTCCACGAATTGGCTGCAACGAAAAATCCCGTAGCGCGTGCGCTGCACGATTTCGTGATCCGGCTGAATCCCGAACCGCATCGCCGGGTTTTTCTCAAGCCGTTTATGCGGACCCAGACCGCGGAATTTTGTTCGACGTGCCATAAAGTGCATCTGGATGCTCCGGTGAATCACTATCGCTGGCTCCGCGGCTTCAACGAATATGACAACTGGCAGGCCAGCGGCGTCTCCGGGCAGGGAGCGCGCTCTTTTTACTATCCGCCGAAGCCGCAACAGTGCGCGGATTGCCACATGCCGGCGGAGCCTTCGAAAGATGCGGGTAACATCAATGGGTTCGTGCACTCGCATCGCTTCCCGGCTGCCAATACCGCAGTGCCCACGGCCAATGACGACGCTGCCCAACTGAAACTCACCGAGGGATTTCTCAAAAGCGGCGCCCTTACGGTAGATATTTTTGCGCTATCTCCAGCACAAGCACCGCTGAAATCGGGCGCAAACAGTCAATCGGAACTCGCGACAACATTCGCCGTGGGCGAAGAAGCAGAAGCCAAAATAACTCCAGGCGGGGAAGGCGAAGTTGCGGCGGTGACCGCGCCTCTGAACCGCATTCGTCCAGCGCTGCGCCGCGGAGATACTGTGCGGGTGGATGTTGTGGTGCGCACAAAAAAAGTTGGACACTTTTTCCCGGGCGGCACGGTCGACGCCTACGACACGTGGCTTGAGTTGAAAGGCACGGACGATAAAGGCCAGACTATCTTTTGGAGCGGCATGGTCGAGGACAACGGCAAAGGTCCGGTCGAAAAAGGTGCGCACTTTTATCGCTCGCTACAGATCGACGAACATGGCAACCCTATCAACAAGCGCAATGCCTGGGCCACTCGCGCCGTCGTTTATGTGCGGCTTATCCCACCGGGAGCCGCCGACACAGTGCATTACCGCATGTCGATTCCGGAAAACGCCGGCAGCAAAATCACTCTGCATGCGCGGCTGTGCTATCGCAAATTTTCCTGGTTCAACACGCAGTTTGCTTTTGTGGGCGAACCTGATGAGAAAGCGGGCCATCACGTCGCGCCCGAGTACGACGACCGTCCTTTATTGTTCACCAAGTCGATCGAGGGAGTGTCTGCGAAGGAGGAAAAAATTCCCGATGTACCCATCGTAACGGTTGCGGAAAATGAAGTGACGCTTCCGGTAGTCGCGC
>JBAVGI010000420.1:0-15563 GCA_049684755.1 Candidatus Sulfotelmatobacter sp. | reverse complement strand
GATGGCGCTATCGTCTAGGGGTTAGGACGGAAGATTCTCAATCTTCAAACCCGGGTTCGATTCCCGGTAGCGCTACCAAGGCTTTCGTTCATGCTAAAGATCTCCTGCCTGCCGCTCCGGCAAGCTTCAGTATTTGTAATTTCCAAGCCCGTTGATTCTGGCTTTGAGTGAAGTAATTAACGTGAAGCCGATAGATTCGAGCGAAGAAAGCGAAGAAACTGTTCCGAGACGACCTCCCTCTGGGCGTTTCTCTCATGCCTGGCGGGCCCTGCGGCACCGAAACTTCAAACTATTTTTCACCGGTCAGAGCATTTCGCTGATCGGCACCTGGATGACCCGCGTGGCCACCAGTTGGCTGGTGTATCGGCTCACCGGCTCCGCTCTGCTTCTTGGATTGGTGGGCTTTGCCGGACAGATTCCCACGTTCTTGCTGGCGCCTTTTGCGGGCGTTCTGGTCGACCGGTTGAATCGGCGCAATATGCTGGTGTGGACGCAGGCCCTGGCAGGTCTGCAATCTTTAGCTCTGGCCGGGTTGACGCTGGCAAAGATTATCACCGTTCATGAAATTATCTGGCTGAGCGTGCTGCAGGGCTTGATAAACGCATTTGATATGCCTGGTCGGCAAGCCTTTCTGATACAGATGGTTGAAGACAAACAGGATTTAGGCAACGCCATCGCGCTCAATTCTTCCATGGTGAATGTGGCTCGGCTGGTAGGGCCTGCGCTGGCCGGACTTGTGATCGCCGCAGTAGGCGAAGGATATTGCTTCCTGACCGATGGCATCAGTTACCTTGCGGTAATCGCCTCGCTGCTGATGATGTGGGTTAACGTTGCGCCGGCAAGGCGTGCGGCCACTTCAATTCTGGAGCAACTCAAAGAAGGGTGGACCTATGTGCGCGGATTTCCACCGATACGGACCATTCTTTTGCTCTTCGCGTTAATCAGTCTGATGGGAATGCCGTTTATGGTCCTGATGCCGATCTTCGCGTCAAACGTGCTCCATGGTGGGCCACATACTCTCGGATTTCTATTGGGAGCATCCGGGGTTGGGGCGCTCATCTCGGCTATTTCTCTTGCGTTGCGTAGAACGGTTCGAGGCCTTACGACCATGATCCAGATCTCAGCCGCGCTCTTCGGCGTTGGCCTGATTTGCTTTGGGTTATCTCGAATCCTTCCGCTATCGATGTTGCTTATGGTGGTCGTCGGTTTCGGCATGATGCAAGGGCTGGCGGCGAGTAATACTGTGATCCAGACGTTAGTGCCGGAAGATAAGCGTGGCCGGGTGATGAGTTACTACACAATGGCTTTCGTGGGAATGGCTCCCTTCGGCAGCCTGCTGGCAGGTGGACTTGCGCACCGGTTCGGAGCGCCACACGCTGTCATGATTACAGGAGCATTTTGCCTTGCCGGGTCGGTCTGGTTTACGACGCAACTGAAATCGATCCGGAAGATCATGCGGCCTATCTATGTGGAGATGGGGATTATCCGAAGCGAGATGGAACCGGCTATGGAGGATCAGGTGGGACGCTGAAAGCCATGATTCAGTGGGATCGATTGACAATTCGCTTCCGCCGCCCTTACCTTTCCGTGGAACGGTCGCGGAGGCGTTTTCGTGGTGCGCGAGGCAATCTTCAGGTCTAAATTTTTTGCTGTGGTTCTATTCCTGCTTTGCGTGAGTGGATTAGCCGGCGCGCAAACCGATTCACCATCACTGGGAGTCTTCGAGAATCATGCAGACGTCGGCGCCACGTTGCACTCCGGGTCTTCGCAATACGACGCCGCGAATCATGCTTACACCCTAACTGGCAGTGGCGAGAACATGTGGTTTGCTTCTGACGCCTTTCAGTTTGCATGGAAGCAAGTTTCCGGCGATATCGCATTGACTGCGGATATTGCTTTTCCGCAAGCGGGCGGGAACGAGCATCGTAAGGCGGTGCTGATGATTCGGCAGAGCCTGGATGCCGATTCGCCCTACGCCGATGTGGCCTTGCACGGCGACGGACTCACGTCGTTGCAATATCGCGATGCCAAGGGTTCGACGACGCACGAAATTCAATCGAATATCACTGCCCCTCATCGCCTGCGCGTCGAGAAGCGCGGGGACTTCATCTATGTGTTCCTGGCCGCGGCGGTTGGAGAATCACTGCGGCCTTCGGGAGCGTCGATCAAACTGTCACTTCAAGGACCGTATTACGTCGGAATCGGCGTTTGCTCGCATGATAAAGATGCAGTCGAGAAAGCCGTGTTCACGAACGTGGATCTCTCGACACCCTTGCCGAGTATGGCGCCCCTTGTGCTTTACAGCACGCTTGAGACGGTGACCGTCGCTTCCACAGATCGCCGCGTGGTCTATACCGACGGCAGTCACTTCGAAGCGCCTAACTGGACGCACGATGGAGCGAACTTTCTCTTCAATAAAGAAGGCCATATTCTGCGACTGCCCGTGAGCGGTGGCACGCCCACGACCGTCGATACCGGTGGCGCGGTCCATTGCAACAACGATCACGGCATTTCTCCGGACGCGAAATGGCTGGCGATCAGCGATAGTTCGCAGGCAGACCATGAGTCCAGCGTTTACATTGTGTCCTTCGACGGCGGTACGCCGCGGCGCGTCACCAAGGATTCTCCATCGTATTGGCACGGCTGGTCGCCCGACGGCAAGACGCTCGCTTTCGTGGGGAAGCGCAACGGCGACTTTGATATCTATACCGTTCCTTTCACCGGCGGCGACGAAACGCGATTGACTACCGCCAAGGGCCTCGATGATGGGCCCGAATATTCTCCTGATGGCAAGTACATCTACTTCAATTCCGAACGCACGGGTCACATGCAGATCTGGCGCATGCATGCGGATGGAAGCCAGCAAGAGCAAGTCACCTTCGACGATTTCAACAACTGGTTTCCGCACATCTCTCCTGACAGCAAGTGGATGGTCTTCCTTTCTTATGGAAATGATGTCGTAGGTCATCCTCCGAATAAAGATGTGCAGCTCCGCGTCATGAACGTCGCGGAAGGAAAGATCGATGGACCGATCCGCGTCCTCGCCAAGCTCTTCGGCGGACAAGGAACCATGAATGTTCCGTCATGGTCGCCCGATAGTTTGAAGGTGGCTTTCGTCAGTTATCAATTTTTGCCCCCCGAAGATGCTGCAATAAAATGAACGCTACAGTTTGAACGTTGAGGGTCTTGTTGTAGTCGAGGAGATGGAAATCATATGCGGGTTGGAGTTTTTACACCCTTGCTATCGCAGCTTCCGCTGGCGGCAGTTCTGAAGAAACTGAAATCGCTTCAGATCGATACGGTTGAACTGGGCACGGGAAACTATCCCGGCGATGCGCACTGCAAATTGGCCATGCTCGAAGACGCCGCTGCCCTCGCTGATTTTAAAAGAATTATTGCCGATCACGGAGCCACGATCAGCGCGTTGAGTTGCCACGGTAACGCGCTGCACCCTGACAAAGCCCGCGCGCAACACGACCGCGAGGTGAGCCGCAAAACCATTTTGCTGGCGGAAAAACTTGAGATCTCCGTCATCGTCGATTTTTCCGGATGTCCCGGCGATTCGCCGAACGCTACAGCTCCGAACTGGGTAACTTGTCCCTGGCCGCCCGACTATCTGAAGGTTCTCGAATGGCAGTGGAATGAAGTAGTTGCTCCTTATTGGACGGAACATGCGAAGTTTGCTGCCGACCACGGTGTGAAGATCGCTATCGAAATGCATCCTGGATTTGTGGTTTATAGTCCGGAGACGATGCTAAAGCTGCGGTCGATCGCTGGGCCAAGCGTAGGCTGTAACTTCGATCCCAGCCATCTTTTTTGGCAGAGCATTGATCCCATCGCAGCCGTGCGTGTGCTCAAGGATGCCATCTTCCACGTTCACGCCAAGGACACGCAGATCTATACTGCGAACCTGCCTCGCACTGGTGTACTCGATACCAAACCGTATACCCAAGAACGCGAGCGCGGTTGGATCTTCCGCACCTGCGGCTACGGCCACGGCGCTGAATGGTGGAGTGAATTTATTTCCACGCTGCGCATGTTTGGCTACGACAACGTACTCTCCATCGAACACGAAGACAGTTTGCTCTCGCCGGAAGAGGGCCTGACCAAGGCGGCGAATTTTCTCAACAGCATTGTAATCCGCGAGCAGCCTGCGGCTGCCTGGTGGGTATAGCGTGAGGCTACCGACGAGACGATGAAAACGATCCGGACAGCCATTATTGGCACCGGCTTCATGGGCCGAGTGCATCTCGAAGCGTTGCGGCGAGTGGAGTTCGTAGAGGCTGTAGCGATCGTCGGCAGAAACGCGGACGCTGCGCGACGACTGGGCGCAGGGTTTTCCATCCCTACGATTACATCGGATTACCGCGATGTTCTGCGCGATTCAACGATCGATGCGGTTCACATCTGCACGCCGAATGCGCAGCACTTTCCTATGGCCAAGGAAGCGATCGAGGCTGGCAAACATGTGATCTGCGAAAAACCGCTGGCCACCAGTGTCGAGCAGGGGGAAGAACTTGTTGGACTCTCAGAGCGGCGAGGAGTGAGGAACTGCGTGTGCCACAATCTGCGTTACTACCCAATGGTGCAACAGATGCGGCGGATGCGGGAGGATGGTGATCTAGGCGAAATTCTTGCGGTTCAGGGCACATATTTTCAGGACTGGCTGCTCTACGACACAGATTGGAACTGGCGCGTGGATGCCAGTGCCGGCGGGCCTTCGCGCTGCATGGCAGATATTGGGTCGCACTGGTTCGACATGGCCGAGCATGTCACTGGATTGCGGGTGACTTCTCTCTGCGCCGATCTGCAAACGTTCCATCGCACGCGCAAACAGCCGAAACGTTCCGTGGAAACGTTTTCCAATAAGTTGCTTGGTCCTGAAGACTACACGGAAACAGCCATCGATACCGAAGACTTCGGCGCGGTAATTTTTCGCATGGGCGAGCGAGCGCGCGGCGGCATGACAGCCAGCCAGGTTTCCGCAGGCCGTAAGAACCGGCTCAGCATTGAGATTTGCGGTTCGCGAGTTTCAGTCGCATGGAATCAGGAGCGTCCTGACGAGCTGTGGGCGGGATATCGCGACACGGCGAATCAACTTTTTGTGAAAGATCCTTCTCTGCTCAAGCCTGCGGCACGCAGCTATGCGGATCTTCCGGGCGGCCACAGCGAGGGCTATGACGACACGTTCAAACAGGTCTTTCGCCACTTCTACGCTTCCATCGCTGCCCCAGATGAAGCGCGGGATTATCCTCAATTCGCCGATGGAGTGCGGCAGTTGAACATATTGAACGCAGAGCTGGAGAGTGATCGGACGCGGGGCTGGGTCGATGTTCGCGCACTGGGTTCCAGAAGCTAAAACCGCAGTCGAAAGGAATACTTGTTAATTCTCGCCGCCATTCTCGCCATCTTCATTTACGGGATGATCGCCGCCATGCTAGGCACAATTTTGCCCGAGCTATCGGATCGATTCAAGTTGACTCCCAGCCAGAACGGCACGATTGCCTCTGCTCAAGCGCTTGGGCTCATTCTTGCTTCACTCTGCACCGGCCCCATTCTCGATAACGAGGGTAAGAAGCTCGGTATGGTTCTGGGCCTTGGCCTCATAGCGCTTGCGCTATTCGTGCTTCCACGAGTGGCAGGCTTTCTCAGCATCGCGTTTCTGCTCTTTTTGCTGGGAGTGGGCGGCGGCATCACGGTTACCGCCGCGAATGCTCTCGCCAGCGATGTCGGCGAGACACACCGCGCAATGGCGCTCACTTTGGCCAATCTTTTCTTCGGGCTGGGGGCGCTCGCTACACCCTTCATCGCGGCTAATCTTTTCGGACGAAACTGGATGCGGCTCTGCTACACCATCGCATCCCTCACGGTCGTTACCGTACTGATCGAGGCGCTTACCAAGATGCCCGGACCGACTGGAGCTGGGCGATTCGTGTTGACCGATGTAGCTCCAGTTCTCGGGCATCCGCTGTTGTTTTTGACAGCCCTGTTCATCTTTCTCTACATCACTTGCGAAGTGGGCATGTGGAACTGGCTGCCGCGGCACCTGATCGCGCAGGGCATTCCTGAATCGCGAGCGCTCAACATACTCTCGCTGGGATTTGCATTGGGAATTTTGATTGGGCGTGCTGCGATCTTGCCTGTTCTCAATCACGTGCCTGCCGTTGCGGTCACATTGTGGGGATCTGTGGCTATGGCGCTTACGACTTTTCTATTGCTTCAGATGAGATCAGCCACAGCGGCCGGAGTATTGGTTTTTCTTGCGGGACTATCGATGGCGCCGGTCTTTCCGAGCACGCTCGCGATTGTAGGCGATGCTTTTCCGCGCATGACTGGAACGGCGATTGGTTTCGTAATCACGTGCGGATGGATTGGTCTCGCAGTGAGTTCACGCATTATCGGCGCAATTGCGGGCGGCGATCCGCGAAGACTGAAGAAAGCGCTGCTGGTGATCCCAGCCTCCGCCGTGATCATGGTGGGCCTGGATTTGGCAATTCGGAGTGCGCTGCGCTAGAGCCAGAGCGTGACTGTTGAAATCCTCGTGCCTTAAACCGTCAAGGCGCGCATGTAGTCGGCGTCGATCTTCAGCGCTTCCATCAGGGGCATATCGAACTGCTCTTGCTCCACAAAAATATGTTTAATGTTGGCTTTCTTTGCCGCTTCGAAGATGGGGTGATAGTCAATGGTTCCGTGCCCCAGTTCCGTCGAAGGCGGAGGATTTGATGGCGTGGACGCAGAAGTTAACTTGAAGTCTTTGACGTGAAGCATGCAGATGCGCGTGGAATAGCGAGATAGAAGTTCGGCCGGTTTCTGGCCGGCCACAACGGCCCAGCCGCAATCCAATTCCATGCTTACCTTCGCGGGGTCGGTCGACTTCAAAAGCTCATCGTAGAAAAGCACACCGTTTTCTGAACGAAATTCCGGCGTGTGGTTGTGATAGGCGAAGCGCATTCCCGCCGCATTTACTTTTTCTCCGATGTGGTTGAACTGCTCTGCATTCCAGCGCCAGTCTTCAAGCGTCATCGACTCCCTGGCAGCGCGCGAGTTCGGATCCTTCACGCGGGACTGGTCTTTCAGCATGGGAGATGCACACACTATGTATTCGAGGCCGAGATCTTTGCCGTATTGAATTGTTTCATCCAACTTGGGCAGAAGATCTTTCAGGGGATAGTGCGCGCTTACGCAATGCAGGCCGGCGTGATCCATGGCCTGTTTCACATCACTCGGAGTGCGGCCGAAGAAGCCCGCGGCCTCCACCTCGCGATAACCTAGCGCAGCAATCTGCTTGAGCGTTCCTTCATAGTCCTTGGGCAGAACGTCGCGCACGGAATACAGCTGCAGCCCGAGTGGAAGGCCCAGGGGATTGGCCATAAGCCGAGGCACGTGGCTCCACAGTGCCGCACAGGCGGCCGAAGCAGAAGCGGTCTTTATGAAAGTCCTTCTAGAAATCCGACGCATGATGAAATCCCTCATTTCCTTTTTGAGTACACGATCGCGACTTACCCGCGGATCTTCTTCCCGCTTTCGTCCCAGGTCGCAATTGTATTCTTGAAATATGCGTAGTTAGCGAGATGGCAGCCGATGGCGGCATGATTGCCGAACACCTCATTCTCTACCGTTGGTTTGCGAGTTCGGACCGAATCAAAAAAGTTTGCCTGGTGCGCCGAGATATCGCTGTAGCCCTGCGGCGCGGTAAAAGTTTCGGCCTCGACTGCCTGGTAGTCAAGCGGTCCGGGCTCTGGATGAGCCGCCTTCCACTGTGCCAGATACTCCTTGCGAAGCCGCTCCGGCCAGCCTTTGATCGAGTAACCCTCCGGCTTGGGAGTTGTATCTTGAGGGGTGAACACCAGCGTTTGGCCGTTGATCTCCATCGTGCCTTTGGTGCCGTGGAATTTGATGGGTTCGCCGCCGGCGTTGTTCAGATTGCAGCGTAAGACGACGCGGAATTTCGGGTAGTCGTAGAGCGTCTCGATCACATCGGGGAAGTCGCGTCCATCTTTCCAGCGATAGAGCCCACCGCTGGTTTGCGCGCGCTGCGGCGCTTGATTCGTCCCGGAAACGAAGTAAATGCCGGAGAGCAGGTGCACAAAAAGGTCGCCGGCCAAGCCTTCGCCATAATCAGAAAAGCACCGCCAGCGGAAGAAGCGAGCCGCGTCAAAAGGACGCTTCGGGGCGCCGACGAGAAACTCGTTCCAGTCGATGGTCTGCTCGCTCGCATCTGGAGGAATGGGGTAGACCCATGCGCCACTGGGGGAATTTCGGTCTGACGCACCTTCGATAAAGAACACATCGCCTAGCGCTCCGGACGCATAAAGCTCGCGTGCCTTCTCGTAGACGATGGAACTGACACGTTGACTTCCGACCTGCATGATGCGATTTTCCTTTTGCACCGCGTCCACCATAGCGAATCCATCTTCGATGTTGTGCGACATCGGCTTCTCGCAATACACATCCTTACCCGCGGCGCAGGCGTCCACTACAACGCGGCGGTGCTGGTGGTCAGGAACGGCAACAATCACCGCATCTATGTCTTTGCGGTCAAGAATTTCTTTGTAATGGCGAGTTGCCGGAACTTGTTTCTGTACGGCCTCCTGCGCGGCTTCGTGCCGGCTGTCATAGAGATCGCAGACAGCAACGCACTCAATGCCGGGTACCGCCAGCGAAGCTTGCAAGAGCTCGCAGCCACGAGTGCCCGTGCCGATCGATGCAAAGCGTATGCGATCGCTCGGCGCAACCGAACGTTCTGCGCCCCACAATGCCGCTGGCTGCAAAAGAGTGAACTTGACTGCGGCTCCGGCTGCGACAGAGCCTGAGCCGATCCGCATGAAATCGCGACGCGTTAAAGAATGCATTGCATACCTTATTTTTTTCTGCCAGCGGCTTTCAGTTGGCGAGTTTTGCAAATCTGCTACCGCGTACTCAGGTCAACGTAGTGGCTGAAGCTGGAGAGCGAGACCTGGTCGTTGCCGGGAATATAAAAACCAAATTTGCCGAGACTGAGGTTACTTCCGGAAGGCGTCCAGCGATCGAGGACGATCCAACTGTCTCCCTGTCTGATCTGGTGCACAATCTCGTTGGGACTAACTTTGATTTGAATGGTGCGAAAGGTTTTTTTCTCCGTCTTATGTGGAATTTTGATCTCGTCTCCCTTCTGGCCGTTTTTTATCACAGTGCGATAGAAATTATTATCATCCATTTGAAACAAGGTGTAGTTATTCACGTCGGTGCAGTTCAGCACCCACTGCAGTCGGTGCCCCTTGTTCAGCATGGCGGAAAAAACAAACGCGCCAGTGCCAGGGGTTGGGCCATACATTACAAAATCGCCGCCCTTGCGGACGAACGAACCTTTTTCTTGTTTCCACGCCGAGGGATCATCAAATTTGGAGATGCCGTCGGGAGCCAGAGACAGATCCAAATTCTTGGATTGGCCGGGGTTTATTTCCACCGTCGAGGAGCGCGAAAAATTGTCGCTGGTTTTGACGGTAATTGTGTAAGAGCCTGCGGCCAGATTCAGGGGACTGCCGCTGCTCACTTTGGTCACAGCCTCTCCGGCCTTGGCCAGGGTGACCTGGGCATCGGCAGGTGTGAAAGTGATCTTCAACTGTCCCGGTGCGGCCTCAAGCGCCACATCGGCCGCAGCTAGAGAAACCCCTGATCCAACCACGAAGTGCTTCTTGATCTGTTTGGGCTTGAACCGGTCTTTGCGAATCTCGATCGTGTGGTCCCCGGGATTGACAGTGGCTATGCTCAACGCACCATCGGCTTGGATCGTTCCAGCCGGGGTTTGGTCGATAAGAACGGTTGAGCCGGGAACGCCACCTTGAATCGACAGCGAAGCCAAATGCGGTACAGGCTGCAGGTTGAAAGTCAGTTTGGCTTGTTCGCCCTTTCGAATCCTAATTTTTTGTTCCGGGAGATCCTGGAATCCACTCTTGGAGACGCGCACGGCATAATCTTTCGGCTCGAGATTGCGAATACGTAATTGGCCGTTCCGGGTGAGTTGAGACTGGGGCTTTCCGTTGAGAAAAACCTTTGCCTGGTCTTGACCCGTTACCACAATCACGGATCCGACGTCGCCGGAAGCCGCTCGTTCCGGGCCGCTCTCTTCCGGCGCGCTTTCTGCCGGTAGGTCCGCAACTGCGGGAGTTGGCTCGGGAGAAGCAGCAACCGGAACTTGGGAACTTGTAACCGCAGCAGCCGGAAGTGCAGTGCTGGCGGGTGCGCTGGATGCTACTAGGGATCGATGTTTCTTTGCAAACAGAAAGATCGCCGCGAGCAAAACAATGGCGGCAGCGGATGCGATGAGCGCTGTAACAAAACGTCCCGGTTTCGCAGCCGGTTTTCCAGCCGAGGCAGGAGGGGCGGCCTTGGGGGCGGTTAACCCTGGCGAAGGAGCCGAAATAGAAGCTTGCGCTGGGCGCGTAGGCGTCGCTACTACTGCTGCAGGCGGAGCGACGATCGCAGTAGCTCCAAGCGCAGGCTCCGCAACTTTGCTTGCAGCCTCGATTGAAGGTTGAGCGGCGCTGGGTGCCGGAGCATGGTAGGTGAGAGTCGCGCTTTCACTTTCCGGCGATGTGGCCGAGACTTTTCGGTCCACTTTTAAAAAACCGAGACGATTCAAAAGGCTGTTCGCGAGAGATAGAATTTCTCCGTCCGTGGAGTATTTGTTCGCGATGGCTCGCACGCGATCTCCGGTGGCTTGCTTGGTGTCGCCATCCGCGGCGGAATCGATTTCAGTTTCTATCCGCCGCAACTCCTCCACATCGCGGCGGCGCGCCTGCCGGCGCTGGGCCTGAAGATCCCGTTGTACGGTTTCCTGCAGTTGCAGCAATCTGGGCTCACGCGGAAAGCTCGACAAGCCCTCTTGAATCCGCGCTAAGGCTCCGGCAAGGTCGGCAGCAGTTTGCAGCTTGCGCGCCTGTGCCACACATTCCTCGACGAACGTTTCTTTCTTGTGATCGAGGATCAAAGTCTTAATCGTTTTGGCCATGGGATGCGCCGGGTTCAGATCGAGCGCTTCCTTGGCTAGTTTCTCGGCTTCGCGCCAATCAGCGTCAACTGTCGAGCGCGCCTGTTCCACAAGGGCGTTGGCGAGGACGGCGCGCGCTAGTGAATTGTTTTCATCCAACTCGTAAGCTTGGCGCAGCAACTCGATTCCGGCTGCGGATTTTTGTTGCGCGAGCAGATCCTGCCCGTCGGTCATGAGGCGATGAGCTTCCGCCTTGCGCCTGACGCCATCCTGAGCGAGCTTCTCCAGTTCCGCTAATTCTGCGTCGTTGGGAAATTCTACGGCAGACCCTTGCAGCAGATCGAGAGCGCGTGCGTAATCGCTGGAATGCAAACAGGCATCGACCTGTTCGACGAGACGCGCCTTCGATTCGCTCCGGGCCTGCTGATCGCGCCGCTTCTGCAGTCGTTCGACCTCGAATGTCAATCCCGGATACTGGCTGTAGATCGTGCGCAGAATTTCCCAATCGTTCAGCGCATCGCCGTAAGCCGCCTGCTCTTCATGCAGGTGCGCGCGCGCGACGATGGAATTAACCAGATCGCGCTTATCCTGCACCAGGCGGAGCGCGCGCTCGAAATGCGATTCGCCGGGATGCAGGTCGAGGGCTTCGCGCAGAATGTTTACGCGCTTGTCGAGGTCGGGTTCCACTTCGACTTGACGATCGACGGAAGCGATGAACGCGGAAAGATTCTGCCGTTGCTGCTCCTCAATGTCGTACCGCAGAGCCTGAAAAATGGCGTTGTTGGGATATTTCGTTAGATACGCCTGGCAAGCCGCTATCGCCTTGACGAAGTTGTGCTCGGTAAGAAGCCTGCGAGCCTCGGCATACGCGGTATTCATCGCGTCGTGCTCGGAGCGGACTTCGTTGTAGAAGCTCTGATAATTGGCTCCGCTTTCGCGATTGATGGAATCCGGAGCGCGCCGGTCAAGTTCCAGCACCACCCCTAGCTTTGAGAGCGCGTTACTCACATCTCCTTTCTGCCAGGCTTCCATCGCCGCACGATGAATCTGCTCTTTTTCCTGGCGAAGTTTCTTGTACTCCTGCTCCTGGCGGTCGACCTCGGCAAGCAGTTGCAGAGCACGCGCCTCTTTAGGACGGAGTTGCAGAACATTCTGCAGAGCCTCGCGAGCATGCCCGTAGGCGTGATTGTCGATGTGCTGCCGCGCGAGGCGATACCAATTATCGATCTGGCGCTCGCTACGGCGGTTTTCAATTCTGCTCTTCAGAGCGAGGGCTGTGGCGTTGTCCGGTTCGATTTGCAGCGCCTCCTGCAGTTTCTGAAGTGCGAGCGGGTCTTCCTCTTCTTCAAATCGCGCTCGCGCGGCGTCGAGCAGTTGAGAGAGAGTTTTTCGGCGGACGGCGGCGTCGAGCTGGCGCCGAAGCGAGCCGATGGAGGTATCCATATGGCCCTCGGCTTCGAGTTCACCCAGAATTTCGGCGGCGAATTGGAAGTCGCCTTCTTCCAGAGCCTTGGTAGCGCGCTGCAAGCGCGGGCGGGTGCGTTCCGGATCGAAAAGTTCAATTGGATCGTTGCGCAGCGCTTTGTTCAGCGTGTCGCCAAAATCGCGAGCGGTTGCGAAGCGATGCCAGGATTGCTTGGCCATAGCTTTGTGCACTACGCGACTGACGGGTTGGCTTACGGTGGAATTCAGTTCTGCAGCCAGGGGCGGAATATGGTGGAGAATTGCTTCTACCACTTCATCGGCGCGGGCTAACCGAAACGGATTGCGGCCGGTCATGGCCTCGTAGCAGACAACGCCAAGGGAAAAAATATCGGATGCCGGCGACAGCGCTTTCAACTCGATCTGCTCGGGAGACATATAAAGCAGAGTGCCCTTTTGAGCACGCGTGGTATGAGCGTCGGCCATGTGGGCGACCCCGAAATCGATGATCTTCACCGAGTCGTCTTCCATCACAAAAATGTTGCTCGGCTTCAAGTCGCGATGAACTAGTCCGCGTTCGTGCGCAGCCTGAAGGCCGCGGCAGGTCTGGGAAATGATGTCGATGGTGCGCTCAACCGTCAAACGATGGCTGGCTTTTCGAATGAAGTATTCCAGCGTGGTGCCCGGCAGCAACGGCATCACGAAGTAAGGCTTTTTCTTGCCTTCTTCTTCGAACTCGCCGATATCAAAAATCTCGACGATGTTGGGATGGCTCATCGAGGCCAGTACATCGCATTCTTTGTAGAACAGCTGTAGAGAAGCTGGATCGGGAATATCGAGGATGGTTTTCACCGCGACTTCGCGGCGCACTACCGTGTCGTAGGCCCGATAGACGAGTCCCATACCACCCTGGCCGAGGACCTGCCTGACCTCGTAGCGGCCTGCCAATTTTCTAGCGGGAGTATCCATGGCTCACCCCGGTTCAGGGGCCATAGCATCTTAATAGATTTCGGTGAAAAGTGTAGCCCCGCGCGCTTTCTATGCCCGCAGCAGGTTGCGCGCGATGAACAGAACGTTGGCCGGACGCTCACCCAATCGCCGCATAAAGTAGGGATACCACTCGCTGCCGAAAGGGATATAGACGCGAACCCGCCAGCCCTCCCGCACCAGACTCTGTTGCAAGTCGCGGCGGATGCCATAAAGCATTTGAAACTCAAACGAATCGCTGGAGATTTTTTCTGCAGTGGCAAAAGCCTGGGCTTGACGGACGATTTTTTCGTCGTGCGTGGCCAAGCCGTGATAGACACCGCTTTTCATCAGAATCTTCATCAACTTTACATAGTTGGCGTCGACTTCGGATTTCGCGGCGAAGGCAATGTCCGCTGATTCTTTGTAAGCGCCCTTGCACAAACGAATACGGATCTTTTCCGACAGCAATTGTTCGACGTCGCTCTCGGACCGCTTGAGGTAAGACTGAATCACGGTGCCGACAGAGTTTGCATTTCCGGGCATGCGGTGCAGTTCATGGACGAAATCGAGGGTGCGCTGGGTGTAGGGCGATCCCTCCATGTCGACGCGCACAAATCCGGGAGGATTCATCGACGCCGCCTTGGCGACCAGGCCGCTGACGATCTCGCGCGCCAGTTGCTCATCCACGTCGAGGCCCATATGCGTGAGTTTGAGGCTGATATTGGCGTTGAGTTGATTGGCGACGATCGCGTCAAGAATTTGATGATAGAGCTGGGCGCTGTGCCGGGCCTCCTCAGGGTTCGTTACATTTTCGCCAAGATTGTCGATGCTGACGCTCATGCCGGCGCGGTTAATAGCCTGAGTCGCGCGGACGGCGTCAGCGATCTCCGTGCCGGCAACAAATCGTCCGGAGACGCGGCGGCCGAGAGAAGATCGCTCGGCAAAACTTCGTAAGGATTGGTTTTCGGAGAGACGAACGAAGAACGCTCTTAGCATGCCGCACCCAAAACCTGGTAAGCCTCCGCCGCTGATTGGTGCATGAAGATCACAGAAAGTTGTATCACAGCGGCGACATTGCTTCGATAGGAAGGGATGACGCGAGTACTCGCAGCGGCCTGAAAGAATGACCACCGGCGACTAGAGTCCGAATTTCACTTCGACAGTTTCGTGAGTTGCATGAGGCGCGGGCTCCCACTTCCATTCTTGCAATGCATTTTGCGCGGATTGAACCAGCAGCGGATGGCCGCCTTTTATTTCGACCGATTTGACAGCGCCATTCGGCGCAACCAGCACGTCAGCCTTGACGTTGCCCTGGATGTTGAGGGAGCGAGCCAGACTGGGATACTGCGGAGCTACCTGGGTGATAATCTTGCGTGTGCTCTCCGTACGGTCTTGGGAGACAAGCCGGCCAGGGGCGAACATCGTGAATGAAATTAGAAAAAAGGCTGAAAAAGCTAACTGGTGACGCGTGAGTAGTCTCATGGGGGCGACTCATGCAGAATAAGAGGAATCTAATTTGCGGAGTAGATTACAACAGTAATTCTCGGAAGGTGCCCCACGGTATCTGGCAAGCGACTGGAAAGAAATAACTTATTTTCCGTGTTCTTCCAGGAATTTTCCCACTTCGATAGCGGCCATGCATCCGTTTCCCGCCGCGACACAAGCCCGCTCGATTTAAGCTACGCGCTGCCTTCTACCAGGAGTAGTGCGCTGTGTACGTCACCGTTTTCTCTTCGTCGGGGGCAACGGTCACAGGAAATTCAATCGTGTGGCTGTCGGTCTTTTTGTACTCAACCGAACTGGAAGCGATATCCCAGTTCGCCGATCGATAGAGGTGTTCGACAACGCGAACGTCTACCGGTTCCTTCTTGTGGTTGCGCAGCTTGATCTCGAAAGATTCGGTGGCCGTCCGCTTGTTGCTGTCGACGATGTAGTCGCTGCGGCGGCGCTCGCCCGCGAGATCAAAAGCGTTGCCGGTGTAGATGCGCACGGTCTCGTCGTGCGGGGTGTGGTCAATCGTATTTTCGCCGGTGAATTCAGTCTGGCCATCGTCGTTGCGGCGATAAAAGCGCACCCGGCCTTTCGGCAGCGGCATGCCCAGATGGTTCGCATCCGAATTGCGGAACTCGCGCATCACCCAAATTTTCGGATTCGATTCCGTGCCGTAGGAGTGATCGTTGCGAATATTGTCCCAGTTCCAGCC
>JBAVGI010000419.1:0-11180 GCA_049684755.1 Candidatus Sulfotelmatobacter sp. | reverse complement strand
TCTTTCGCTTCCTGCTCCAGACGCTCGTTCTGGTAGGTGATGGCGAGCTTCATGCCGGCGGCTTGAAGTCCTTGCGCGATGGACCAGGCGATTGATCGCTTGTTGGCGACTCCGAAGACGACAGCGTTACGGCCTTCCAGATCAGAGGACATGAGGGCTCCTTGGAATGGAAAAGAATATCAGCCAGAAGAGGCATTTACCACGGAGACGGCGAAAACTTGATTGTCGATTTTCCGATTGCCAATTTCCTATTGGTAATCGTTCCACATGCGACTTCAATTGGAAATCTAAACAATTGGAAATTGCCAATCGGAAATTAAATCGTTACCCGCGGAATCAACGTCGCGGTGCACCAACCTCTTCCGCGGCGGCAGTTCCCACTGGCCAGCTTGCGGCAACAAACGACAACCCGTAAACACATGCGAGTATTGCGAAGGCCGCTACTAAACTGACCTTGTGTGCCACTGCGCCGACTGCCACCGCGAGCACGAGCTGCAGGAAGGTTCCAAAAAAATAAAAGCTGTTCTGCACGCGTCCCATCAGATGTTGCGGAACCATTTCCATCAGGCTGGTGTTCATGGCGATGCCGCCGACGCCGCGTGCGGAGCCCATTACGCCGTATAGCAATACGGCGACCGCCAGCCACCGCGAGACTGGAGCGCAGACGATGCAGGCGGCGATGATTGCCATGGAGAACGCGACGGAGCGCCGTCCGCCCAGGCTGGCTATGATGGCGGGAGCGTAGAGAGCGCTAAGAAATGCGCCGGTGCCCCAGCCGGCGTTGAGCCATCCATAGCCAACCGCGCCAGCGTGGAAAATGCGCTCGCTGAGAGACGGAGTGACGACCACGCCGGTAATCATTGCGCCTAGAAATAATGCCCAGCTGATGCCGAGTAAGATGACGGGACGGCGATCGCGAAGAAAATGAAGACCCTCGCGCATCTCCCGCCAGAACCTTTCGAACTGAGTTTCCGCGGCGAGAATGTCGGCGCGTAATTCTTTGGGGCGCAACACGACATGGCGTCCTTTGCGCACCGCAAAATAGCACAGGAACGAAACCACGTAGGTGGAAACGTCGATCAAAAGCACGCCACCGAGGCCGATGTGGTTGTACATGAAGCCGACGAGCGAGCCGGCGATGAGCCAGCCTCCCTGCACCCCGGCGAGAAGAAAAGTGTTCGACTGCACGAACTGGCCTTCGGGAGTGAGTTCCTGAATGAGTGCGGTGATGGTCGGCCAGAACATCCAGAAACCCGCGGCGACGAGTGTGTTCATCAAATAGAGTTGCCAGATTTTCACGCGGTGCTGAAACGCCAGAATGCAAACGGTAACAATGATCACGGCGCGGACTGCATCCAGCCACATGACGAGACGGCGGCGATCTTCACGGTCGATAATGACGCCGGTGAAGGGAAGCATCAGCATAGCGGGGATGGTCTGGAGGACGGCGAAGGTGCCCAGAGCCATTTCCGAATGCGTCACTTCGAGGATGTACCAGGCGACCGCGGCCGAATTCATCCCGCTGCCCAACATGGAGATCACGTTGGCGGCAAAGACGAAGCGCAACGGGCGCTGGCCGAGGATATTTCGCATACTTTACTTTAGCCGATGTTGAGCCGAGCGGAGAGTTACGGATGGAACGTCATGCGCGAGACTGTAACGTTTGCGATTCTTCGCGAATTCTTTTCCAGGCGCGCTCCACGTGCTTCTCTTCTGTGTTTGTCTGACCGACGCAGAGACGCAGAGTGAGTTTTCCGCTGAGTTTGGTGTGGGTGAGGAAGAGATCACCACTGCGGTTGAGGCGATCCATGATGGTTTGATTGGCGGCGTCTCCGGCTTTGTGGCGAAAGCAAACCAGATTCAGCGGGACGGGAGCCGCGAGTTCGAAATCTTTGTCCTCGCGCATCCAGTGGGCGAACTGCTGCGCCAGTTCTACGTGGCGGCGAATGTGGTATTGCAGGCCTTCGACGCCGTAATGGCGGATCACGAACCAGAGCTTGAGCGAGCGGAAGCGGCGTCCAAGTTGGATGTGCCAGTCGCGGTAGTCGATCACCGCTCCCGATTCGGTGGCCTGATTGCGCAGATATTCCGGCAAGATGCTGAGTGTCTGGAGGAGGGCTTTACGGTCGGCGACCCAGAAGCAGTTGCAATCGAAGTTGGTGAACATCCATTTGTGGGGATTGAAATTGTAGCTGTCGGCGAACTCCACTCCGTTTTGCAGATGACGAAATTCCGGGCAGAGTGCCGCAGCACCTGACATGGCGGCATCGACGTGCAGCCACAGGTTGTGCTTGCGGCAGATTTCGGCGATCAGCGGGATCGGGTCCATGGCATTCGAAGAGGTTGTGCCGACTGTGGCACAAACAAAACAGGGGATGAGATTGTTTCTTTTATCTTCTTCTATCTGGCTGGCGAGAGCGTCAGGACGCATGGCGAAGTTTTCGTCCACGTCGATCTGGCGCAAATTGTCGACGCCGATCCCTGCGATCATTGCGGCCTTCTGCAGGGAAGAATGAGTTTGAGTGGAGACGTAAGCCACGACGCGGCCGTCGCATCCCTTTTGATTGCTGGTGTAGTTGGTGGCGCGTTCGCGAGCCGCGAGCAGTGCGCAGAGTGCGGCACTCGAGGCCGTGTCTTGAATCACGCCTCCGCCGGTTTTCGACGAGAGGAACTTTTCCGGCAATCCCAGCATGGACACAAGCCAGTCGAGAACGTGAGTTTCCAGTTCCGTGCAAGCGGGACTGGTGGACCAGAGCATGCCCTGCACGCCAAGGCCGGAGGAGACAAGATCGCCAAGAATTCCGGGTCCGGAGGCGTTGCAGGGAAAGTAAGCAAAGAAATTTGGCGACTGCCAATGGGTGATGCCGGGGAGAATCAGATCGTCGACATCTTTGAGCAATGCGCCGAAAGGCTCGCCCTGCGCAGGAGGCTCCGCCGGCAAGGATGCGCGAATTTGTCCCGGCTTGGCCGGAGACAGCACAGGAAATGATTCGACGCGAGATTGGTAGTCGGCGATCCAGTCGATCACGGCGTGGCCGTGGCGGCGGAATTCATCGGGCGTCATGTGAAAGGATTTTTGGTCGGGCACTCGCTACCTCAGAAAATCAACACAGAGCAGATCGTACCAGAGTAGGTTTTAAGTCTCAGCTGAGATGTCCAAAATAGAGACGTGTCTTGTACTCGAAGGCGACGCGGTTTGCGACGGCGCATTGTTTGAAGATGATTCGCAATTCCCATAGCATGGGCTCGTGCTGCGGATGGCCAGGTGCGGGCGCATACGAGGACGAGAGCAGACGACCTTCTACGCCGGCGTAGTCGAACTCCTGGCGCATGTCGAAGTCTCGCTCACGATAAGGCACAGGGTCAAAGAATTCGTTTACGGATTCGGTGGTGCGCTCGTGGCGAACTTCTTTGTAGTCGGTACCGTAGGTCAATAGTAATTTTTCATACTTGCGAAGAAATTCCGACGAATCGGTGAGCCGCTCATTCCACAGAAGAACCAGCCAGCCTCCGGGTTTCAGGATGCGAACGAATTCACGTCTTGCACGCGCACGGTCGAACCAGTGAGCGGCTTGCGCTGCGGTAATGAAGTCGACGCTGTGATCGGCAAGAGTTGTTGCTTCGGCCGTCCCGGCAATACTAGTGAAGTTCGGGAACGACGCGAGCAGGCGCTCTCCAGCATTTCGCATCTCGTCGTTGGGCTCGACGCCGAAGACTTGATTGCCATTCTTGAGTAACATCCGCGTCCAGATGCCGGTGCCGGAGGCAATTTCGGCGATTACGTGGCTGGGCGCGAGACCGCATTCGTCCTTCAGTGTCTGTAGAGCTTCCGGCGGATATCCCGGTCGATAACGCACGTAGTTTTCTACGCGATCGGAAAAGCGGCTGGTGGCGTTGGAGGCAGGCATACTATGAAAAAAGTTTGGCAGTCGTAAGAAATCCATTTTAATTCAGGAAAGGCAATTGACGGGAAGTGCCTGTTAACGCTTCAAGTGCGATACCATTTCAAGCAATATGAAAGACCGCATTGCATGAGAGTGGTTATCAAAGTCGGGACCAGCCTGATCGCGCCGGGTGGGCAGATCGATGCGAACCTGTTGCGCGCCATGGTCGATCAGTTCGATCTCAGCAAGAATGAATATCTGATCGTCACTTCCGGCGCGATCGCGGCGGGTATGTCCGGGCTGGGCTTAAGCAAGCGGCCGAGCGATGTTCCCGGGATGCAGGCTTGTGCCGCGGTGGGGCAAAGCAAGCTGATGCATACTTACGAGCGCCTGTTCTTCGGCAAGAAGGTGGTGGCGCAACTCTTGCTTTCGAGCGATGATTTCAACTCGCCGGTTCGCTACCGCAATCTTCAGAATGCTTTGACTGAGTTGCTCGCGCTGGGCGTCGTGCCGATCGTGAATGAAAACGACAGCGTCTCAGTGCGGGAACTGGAAGGCGCTTTTGGCGACAACGATGAGCTTAGTTCATTGCTGGCGACGGCGGTGAAGGCAGATTGGCTCTTGCTGTTAACGAATGTTGAAGGCTTTCTGATGCCCGATGGGCGCAAAAAGCCGCGGCTTGTGCGCGTGGTACGAAAGCTGACTCCGGCTCTGGAAGCGCAGTGCGACGGCAAAAGCGCGCTGGGGAGCGGGGGCATGATTTCCAAGTTGCGCGCGGCGAAGCTGGCCAGCGAGGCGGGCATACATGTCGCGATTGTGAATGGGCGACATCCGCGAGCGATTACTCTGGGCATGGAACGCAAAACTGGAACTTATTTTCCTCCGGCACGAAGGAAAAAGTGATGGCGATGAGCATTTCAAGCGCGGCTTCCACGCAGGAAAAACTCCTGCGTGCGAGAGCCGCTTCGAGCAAGCTGGCGCTGTTTTCCAGCGGCGCGAAGAATGCATTGTTGCTGGCGATGGCGGAAGCTGTTGAAGGGAACATGGAAAGTATCTTGGCAGCGAACCGGGGGGACGTGGAAAGTTCCGGACTCGATGGCGCGATGCGCGATCGGCTGCTGCTGACTACGGACCGGATCAGGGAGATGGCACAGGGAGTGCGTGATGTGGCGGCGCTGCGCGATCCTGTTGGGGAGAAGCTGGCGGAGTGGACGCGTCCGAACGGTTTGCAGATCCGCAAGGTGCGGGTGCCGCTGGGGGTGGTGGGAATCATTTACGAATCGCGGCCCAACGTTACCGTGGATACGGCTGTGCTTGCCCTGAAAACCGGTAATGCCATTGTGCTGCGCGGAGGAAGAGAGGCGGCGAGGAGCAATCAGCGTTTGGTGGAAATCCTTGCGGCAGTGCCGGGAGTGCCCGAGGGTGCCATCGAACTGCTGGATTCGAGTACGCGGGAATCGGTGCAGGATCTGATCAAGGCGCGGGGGTTGGTGGATGTGATTATTCCGCGAGGCGGTGCGAGGCTGATTGCATTTGTCAGCGAAAATTCTTCCGTGCCGGTGATTGAGACAGGAGCGGGGAACTGCCACATTTTTATCGACGAGTCGGCCGATTTCGAAATGGCGGACAAGATTGTGATCAATGCCAAGACGTCGCGTCCGTCAGTTTGCAATGCGGCGGAGAAGCTGCTTGTTCATGAAAATATAGCGGAGCAATATGTTCCGCGCATTGTGAAAAAGCTGATTGATGCTGGAGTTGAAGTGCGTGGAGACGAGAAATCGCGCGCTCTGGCTTCGGCGCTGAAAATTGGGCCGGCCACGGAAGAAGACTGGTACGAAGAATATCTGCGGCTGTGTATGGGCGTTCGCGTGATTGGGAATGTGGATGAGGCGATCACTCACATCAATCGCTATTCGACTAAGCACTCGGACTCGATCGTGACTCGTGATGAGACGAACGCCCACAGGTTCCTGCGCGGAGTGGATTCGGCGGCTGTTTACTGGAATGCATCGACTCGTTTTACCGATGGGGCGGAGTTCGGCTTTGGCGCGGAGATGGGCATCAGCACACAGAAGGTGCACTGCCGCGGGCCTTTCGCGTTGGCGGAATTGACTTCTTCGAAGTACGAGATTGTGGGGACGGGACAGGTCCGGTAATCTCCTGCCTCGGGTCAATCTTCGCGCGACCCGGAAACGACCCTATGATTCCCGTCCACGGAACAGTTTCCACGATGTCGCTTAGGAGGCCTTTCAATCAGTCCTTCGCGCTGCCTTCCTCTGGTATCACGGCATGAAAGGCCCAACGTAGCATTCGAGGATCCCGTCGTCGGCAAGTTCCTGGGATTCATGTCTTGGAGGCGGATCAGTTTGTTTCTCATTGAGTGGCTGAAACTCTGCCTTATAGCCGACTGGCGTCACGCCTTGCACAGTTAGGACTCCATTCTCTGCTTCGGCGCATTCGCCTCGACTGTCATATTGTCCCTCCTCTAGTGATCTTAGCTTCCAGGATCCCTACATCGTTTTATTGTAGATATAAAACCTGCGAGGACACCTCAGCCTCGCCAAACCGGAGCGCGCATTACATCGAAGCGGTGGTCGTACGTCCATACCTCAACTTTCATACGCATGGCCATCGTCGCGACCGTCGCATCAACCAAGCTAATGTCCTGATCGGATAACGCGCGCACAATGGCGCAAGCAATGGAGTAATCCTCTGGCGTCGGATTTATCAGCGAAGCTTCGACTGCGTTTTCCAACCACCGCAAAGCGGCTGGGGAGCCGAAGCGCTTCAGGACCAAGCTGTACGCCTCCAGGAGAATCGGATAAGGAATTAATACAATCCGGCCGTCGCGCTCCAATTCATCCGTATGCCGGAGGGCCCTCTCATGTTCGGAATCGTCCTCGTCTGCGGCGGCGAAAAGCGGGCCGGTGTCCGCCAAGACGGCCCGTTTCACTTCTTGGTGCCCGCAAGGTACGCGTCGTGTTCCCGACTTATGTCGTTGCGGCCGCTTCTGCCCAGCGGGGTGATCCTGAAGGGACGGCGGCTGCTGCTTGCCAGAAAGCCTCTTTGTTGCAGGTATTCGCGCAACGCCGTTTGCACCACGGTTGTAAGCGATGGCGGAGCTTCCTGGGAGCTCCGATAGCTATCAACCGCCTCGGCCAAATCGTCCGGAAAAGTCATTGTGGCTCGTTTCATAAGCTAAGTATAGCACCAGTTGGTGACGTTGGTGCATGATAGCGAATATCACCTCCCTCCCCGTGTGCTACTTTATTTACTCCTGAGAGCCCATGAAACTACTCTTCTCGTCACTGCTCATGCTGCTCATGCTGGTCATCCTTTCTTTCAGCTCTCCTATTGCAGGCTCTGGCCACGGTCCCGACCCTTTCGCTTCGGCGCAACCCATCTTCGGCTTCCGTGACGCGGCCACCGAAAACGCGAACGAGGCGCGCTTTCTTGCGGTGCCTGATCCCAAGCTAGCGGAAGAGCATTTGCGTGTGTTGACGCAGGCGCCACATATGGCGGGCACGCCCGAAGACAAAGCGACCGCGGACTATGTGGCGGGAAAATTTCGTGCCGCGGGTCTCGACACCGAGATCGTCGAGTACAAAGTCTGGATGAATTATCCGAAAGAAATCAGCGTAGACATCACGGCGCCTGCCGGGGTTGAAATGCACGGCCCTACGCGCGAGCACGTGGAGGGCGATCCGTACGACAACGATCCGCGGGTGGTGATGCCGTTCAGCGGGATGTCTCCGTCGGGCGATGCCGAGGCGGATGTGGTCTATGCAAACTACGGCACGCCCGAAGATTTTGAGAAGCTGGAGAAGTTGAAGATCGATGTGCGCGGAAAAATTGTGATCGTGCGGTACGGGCAGAATTTTCGCGGGGTCAAGGAATTTATTGCCCAGGAGCACGGCGCGGCGGGAGTAATTATTTATTCCGATCCGTTCGATGATGGTTGGCGGCGAGGAGATAAATATCCCGATGGGCCGTGGCGGCCGGATACTGGCGTGCAGCGCGGGTCGGTAGGATATATGTTCGAATTTCCCGGCGATCCGACGACGCCGGGAATTGCCTCCGTGCCTTCATTGCCGGAGAGTAATCGCATTTCGCCCGAGCAGTCAGCGCAGATGCCGAAGGTTCCAGTTACGCCGCTTTCCTATCACGACGCGTGGCCCATTCTGCAGCATCTGGGAGGTCCTGATTCGCCGCGCGAGTGGCAGGGCGCGTTGCCTTTCACCTATCACGTTGGACCGGGACCGGTAAAAGTGAAGATGCATTTAAAACAGGATTATCAGTTCCGCACTTTGTGGGATGTAATTGGGCGCGTGCGCGGCAGCGAATCACCGGATGAGTGGGTGGTAGCGGGAAATCATCGGGATGCATGGGTGTACGGGGCGGTGGATCCGAACAGCGGTACGGCAGCGATGCTCGAAGCGGTGCATGGTGTGGGTGAGTTGTTGAAGTCTGGCTGGAAGCCGAAGCGCACCATGATTTTTGCCAGCTGGGATGGTGAAGAAGAAGGTCTGATGGGGTCCACCGAGTGGGCGGAGCAGCATGAATCCGAACTGGCGAATGCGCCAGCCTACTTCAACGTGGACGTGGCGGTCTCTGGACCGAAGTTTGGTGCTTCGGCCGTGCCGAGTTTGAAACAGTTCTTACGCGACTTGACTAAGGCCGTGCCGAGTCCGAAGGGCGGCAGTGTTTACGAATCGTGGCTGAAGGTGGATCAGCCGGGCGCTCCCTTGGCGCAATCGCCGACCGAAGCAATTGGTGATGGCCGACACCTGCCCGTCGCTTCCTCCAGGGCCGATGTTCCGGTCGGAGATTTGGGCAGTGGCTCCGACTACAGCGCCTTCCAGCAGCACTTGGGCGTGCCTTGTACCGATATCGGTTCCAGCGGGCCTTACGGCGTGTACCATTCGACGTTTGACGACTTCGCCTGGTTTAAAAAATTCGGCGATCCGGATTTTCTTTACGAGCAAGAGATGGCGAGAATTTTCGGACTGGAAGTTTTGCGCATGGCCGATGCCGATGTGCTGCCGTACGACTATGAGGAATACGGCAAGGAGGTTACCGCTTACGCGGACGCTGCGGCAAAACGCGCGGAGAATAAGTTTGGGAACCATGTTCTCGATTTCAGTGCTGTCACGCTGGCGGCAAAACATTTTCAGGATGCGGGCGCGAAGATTCTCTCGAAACAGAGAAATCCGCCGCGAGATCCGGCCAGATTGAATCATGCGCTGCTGGGCGCCGAGCGGGCGTTGCTGGTGCCGGAGGGGCTGCCGCACCGTTCGTGGTTTCGGCATGCGATCTATGCTCCGGGGGAATATACGGGATATGCGGCGGTGGTGATTCCGGGAGTGAACGAAGCTTTGGATAAAGGCGATGCCGACCGGGCGCGGCAACAGATGGCGGTTCTGGCCGCGGCGCTGGAGCGCGCGGCCAAAGCGCTGGAGAGTTACCGATAGCGCATGAACGCCACCCACGCTCTCGGCCAATTCCTTCGCACGCTGCCACACTCGGCGGCGGCGACTTTTCTGGCGCTGTTCCCGATTGTTGATCCCTTCGGCGGCATTCCGATTTTCTTCAGCATGACTTCTTCGTGGACTGCGAAAGATCGCAACCGGACGGCCCTGAAGACGGGTATCTGGGTTTTTGTCATCCTGGTCACGTTTCTTTTTGTGGGCCGTTTCGTGCTGCATTTCTTCGGCATCTCTCTTCCGGTCTTAAAAATTGCGGGCGGATTGATTGTGGCGAATACGGCGTGGGGCATGGTGACATCGCATGCGCGCATTACGCCGGAAGAAACTCACGAGGCGGAGGATAAGGAAGATATTTCCCTGACTCCGCTGGCAATGCCGCTGATGTCAGGGCCGGGCGCGATTGGGGTGGTGATGGCATTGGCGGCGCATGTGGACAGTTCCGCATCCTATCTTGGCATGGTCATCGGAATAGCTGCAGTTGCGCTCACGGTTTTTCTATTCTTCTATATGGGCGGCCCGCTGGTGCGGAGGCTGGGACCGAGCGCGGTCGGAGCGATTAATAAGATTTTTGGTTTTTTGATTTTGGCGATTGCGGTGCAGTTGGTGTGGGATGGAGTGGCGGACTTCGGGAGCTAGCGTCTTGCTATGATCCACTTCTCGTAAAGGCGGCGAGAATCCCAGCATGGCGTTCGAGACACAAACAATTCAGAACTTCTTGGGCAGGTACAAAAGCCGGACAAGCGCTCGGTTCGTGTTTAGCCAGTACTATTTCTCTTTGACTTTCTGGGCTAATTCGCGGAATTCTTTCGATAACTTGTGGCTCGCCTTAATTTGCAACTGTGCGAGCTGGCGAGAGTTCTCCGTCGTAAGGATCGGCGCCAAGGCCTCGAGTTCCGTCGCTACTTCGCGGGCGTGATCGGCCTCTTGCAACATCAAATGTTCAAATTTCCGGACTGCCTCGTGGTGATCCATAGACCTCGCTTTGCGGTAGATCCGAGAGCGTGTTTTACTTCAGCGTAACCAGCCTCTCCACCAGTTCCGAATAGTCTTTTTTCTCGATGCCGTGGACCTGCTTGTTGTATTCGTCCACCTTCGATGAATAGTTCATTGAGCAGAACTTCGGGCCGCACATGGAGCAGAAGGCGGCTTCTTTGTAGTGGTCGTCGGGCAAGGTTTCATCGTGCATGGAGCGGGCGGTTTCGGGGTCGAGTGAGAGTTCGAACTGTTTTTCCCAATCGAATTTGTAGCGGGCGTAACTGAGGGCATCGTCGCGGTCGCGGGCGCCGGGGCGTCCGCGGGCGATGTCGGCGGCGTGGGCGGAAATTTTGTAGGCGATGATGCCGTCCTTTACGTCTTTCTCATTCGGTAAACCCAGGTGCTCTTTGGGCGTGACGTAGCAGAGCATGGCTGCGCCGTACCAGCCGATCATGGCCGCGCCGATGGCCGACGTGATGTGGTCGTAGCCGGGAGCGATGTCGGTGACCAGCGGGCCGAGCGTGTAGAACGGAGCTTCGTAGCAAAGTTCCGCTTCCTTTTCGACTTGCTCCTTGATCTTATCCATTGAGACGTGGCCGGGACCTTCGATCATGACTTGAACATCGTGCTGCCAGGCGATTTTCGTCAGCTCGCCGAGAGTTTTCAATTCGGCGAACTGGGCTTCGTCGCTGGCATCGGCAACGCAGCCGGGGCGGAGGCCGTCGCCCAGAGAAAAGCTGACATCATATTTCTTCAGTATTTTGCAGATGTCGTCGAAGCGCTCGTAGAGGAAATTCTGTTTATGGTTGTAAGCCATCCACTGGGCGAGGATGGC
>JBAVGI010000418.1:0-13726 GCA_049684755.1 Candidatus Sulfotelmatobacter sp. | reverse complement strand
CCCTGTGCGAAGACGATTTCGTCATGCGCCGAAAGCGCCGCAAATTTATTGCCATGAGAACGAAACGGAAGCCCGGTGAGTTCGGCGATCTTTTTCGCGGCGCGCTCAGCGAATTCAGGATGAGTGTTGAGCCCGGTGCCGACTGCAGTTCCGCCGATGGCGAGATCGTAAAGCCCATCCAGCGCTTGCTCCAGCCGTTTGATGTCCCGCTCGAGCAGGCTCGCCCAGCCGCCAAATTCCTGGCCAAAAGTTAGGGGCACGGCGTCTTGCAGGTGCGTGCGCCCGATCTTAACCACGTTCTCGAATTCTTTTGCCTTGGCCGCGATGGCATCGTGCACACTTCCGATCGCCGGAATGAGCGCGTTCTTCACTCGATCCGCAGCCGCGATGTGCATCGCCGTAGGAAATGTATCGTTCGACGACTGCGACATATTCACGTCATCATTGGGATGGATCGGCTTCTTCGATCCCTTCTCGCCGCCGGCAATTTCAATGGCGCGGTTCGAAATAACCTCGTTCACGTTCATGTTGGTCTGAGTACCGCTGCCGGTTTGCCAGACGCGCAATGGAAATTGGTCGTCCAATTTACCCGCAATCACCTCGTCCGCAGCTTGCACGATCAGCTTCGCTTTGTCCGCAGGCAGCTTTCCCAAGTCCTGGTTTACCAGCGCAGCCGCCTTCTTCAATGTGCCGAATGCGTGAATCAATTCCGGCGGCATGGTGTCGCGTCCGATGTTGAAGTGCAGCAAGGAGCGCTGCGTCTGCGCTCCCCAATAGACGTCGCCCGGGACTTCGATTTTGCCCATGCTGTCGGATTCGATGCGCACCTGCAGGGAGGATTCTGGGAAGGTCGGCATAGAGTCATCTAATAGAAACGATATGAGTAGGTAACCGGAAATTATAGCAAGCCGGGTGTGCGGATAGGCGGCGGAAGACTCTGGGTATACAGGAACGACTTCCGTTCTGGTTGACGTTAAACGCTACACAGAATACACTAAAAATCTGTGATCAAGTCGTTTCGCTGTGCAGAGACTGAGAGACGTCACTATCGCCAGCGCAGTCGCCGCTTCCAGGGATTCGAGCAGATCGCACGTCGAAAACTTCGGCAGTTGGATAGCGCCACCGAATTGCGCGATCTCACAGCTCCTCCAGGCAATCGGCTGGAGCCACTCCATGCAGACCGGAAAGGACAGTACAGCATACGCATCAACGACCAGTTTCGTATTTGCTTTAGCTGGCGCGATGGAAATGTCTACGAAGTTGAGATTGTGGACTATCACTAGGGACGCATAGTTAGCGGTGACGAAGCACAAATCAGGGACTGCAAAATGGGCCCGTTAACAGGAGCAACATCCATGGCTAAGTCTCAAAAACTCTTACCCCCGATCCATCCTGGTGAAATTCTGCGCGCAGAATTCATGGAACCACTGGGGCTCAGCATGAACCGCCTGGCCCTCGATCTCCACGTCCCGGTCACGCGAGTAGCCGAGATCGTCCATGAGCGGCGGGGCATTACTCCCGACACCGCGTTGCGGCTGGCCCGCTATTTCAACACCAGCGCCGGCTTCTGGCTGAATCTTCAGTCCGCCTACGATCTTGAAGTGGCGCAAGATAAGCTCTCGCGTTCCATTGAGCGGGAGGTTCACCCAGCCTCGTTCTCGAATGCCAATGCCCCCGGGTGACTTGCTCCTACAGCAGCCGGTGTGATTTTGCCGCATGCTAGAATCATCGGTCTCCGATGTGCATTTGTGCTCCGCGGAATTCGCGGCGATCAAGGAATCGATGCCAGACTTTCTCACTGCCGAAGATGTTGAAACTTTGCCCAAGGCCAAAGTTCGTCCGGACCAAGAGGAGCGCACCGACGTGCTAGTGATCGGGGCTGGGCCCACCGGTCTCGCTTGCGCTATCGAAGCGCAAAAGCTTGGACTGCGCGTTATCGTCGTCGACAAGGGTTGTCTGGTGAATTCGCTCTATCACTATCCCCCCAACATGTCGTTTTTTACTACTCCGGAGCTGCTCGAAATCGGCGATATTCCTTTCACGACCGCCCGGCAGAAGCCTACGCGCGAAGAGGCTTTGGAGTATTACCGCAAAGTTTCAGAACATTACGAGCTCGACATTCGCCAGTACGAATGGGTTAAAACTGTCATGGGCGAAGACGGAAATTTCAGCATCACGGCCACCGACCGAGCCGGCCGTCCGCATGACTATCGAACCCGCAAAGTCATCGTCTCCACCGGCTACTATGACCTCGCCAACCAACTCTGCATTCCCGGTGAAGATCTGCCCAAGGTCTCTCACTATTATGGAGACGCTCATCCTTACTACGATACGGATGTGCTGGTGATCGGAGGCAAGAACTCGGCCGCCATTGCGGCGCTCGATCTGTGGCGTCATGGTGCGCGGGTTACGCTCGTCTACCGCGGCTCGCAGCTGCACCATCATGTGAAGTACTGGATCAAGCCCGACATCGAGAATCGCATCAAGAACAATGAGATCGAAGCGTATTTCAACAGCACGGTGCGGGAAATCGGGATCGACCATGTAGTGATCGAGACTCCCGGCGGCCCGCTCCGGCTGAAGAACGATTTCGTTCTCGCCCTTATCGGCTACCATCCCGATTACGATTTTTTGCGGAGCATGGGGATCGAACTGTCAGAGGATCAGCATCGCCCGGTCTGCGATCCGGTGTCGCTGGAGAGCAACGTTCCGGGAATCTACGTTGCCGGTGTGATCGTAGCCGGATCGCGCACCAACGAAATCTTCATCGAGAATGGCCGCTTCCACGGCAAACAGATTGCCGAAGACCTCAAGATCAAACTGCGGCCGGAATCCTAAAACTCACCGAAATTACTTGTTACCCTAGCTCTTCGCATGGAACCACAACCAGAAAGTGCGGCTCCGTCGATCTCTCTCGCATCCTATTTGCAATTAGTGCGCGGCAATCGGAATTTCCGCCGCCTTTGGCTAGCGCAGATTGTCAGCGAGATTGGCGACTGGTTCTACACGCTATCCATTTATACCTTGCTGCTGCAGTTGACCGGCCACGCCAGTTCAGTGGCGCTGGCTTTGATTCTTCAAGTTCTGCCGCAGACATTCGTAGGACCCACTGCTGGCGTCGTCAACGACCGCCTGCGCCGCAAGCATGTGATGATCGCCGCCGATGTGGTGCGGATTTTTGTGGTCCTCGCCATGCTGTTCGTGCGCTCGCGTTCGATGGTCTGGCTGGTCTATCCGTTGCTGCTGGCGGAGACCATCATGGCCGCGTTTTTCGAGCCGGCCCGCAGCGCGGTGATCCCGAACATTGCGACGAAGGGTGAAGTTCTCATCGCCAACACGCTGTCGTCAGCAACCTGGTCAGTGAATCTGTTGATCGGCGCTTCGGTCGGCGGAGTGGTCGCCGCTTTCTTCGGACGGGACGCCGTATTCATCCTGAACGCTCTTTCGTTTTTAGCTTCCGCTCTGCTTATCACTGGCATGCGGTTTGCCGAGCCGCACGCGGAGTCCGCCGCTCCACTGCGTCCGCGCGATCTCGTCGATTTCTCGCCTGTGCTGGAAGGAATTCGCTACGTACGGAATCACAGAACGCTACTGCCCACGGTGTTCGCCAAAGCCGGCGAACTGATGATTGGACCAAGTTGGGTGATCTTCACGGTGATGGGCGCTCACGAATTTGCGGTGCACTGGCACAATGTGAACGCAGCGCGTGGGGCGATGCTCGGCATGAGCATTCTGCTCGGCGGACGCGGTCTGGGAGCGCTTGTCGGCCCGCTCATTTCGGCGCGGTGGGCGGGACGCAGTGATCGCCGCTTGCAACTCGGCATCCTCTTTGGTTATCTGGTTGTTGCTTTGGGATACGGAACTCTAGGGATTTGCCGCACAGTCTGGATGGCGAGCGCCTGTGCCATGCTCGCGCACATGGGAGGATCGACCGTGTGGGTATTCTCCACCACATTGTTGCAACTGCACACCGAAGACCGTTTTCGCGGCCGCGTCTTTTCCGCAGATCTGGGCTTTTCGATGCTGACCATCGCCGCTGGCGCTTACCTGTGTGGCCGCTTGCTGGATGCAGGAGTGGCGGCTCGCACACTAGCCACCTACACGGGACTTATCATGTTTCTTCCGGCAGGCCTATGGGCGCTAGCCATGCGCGCGAAAAGGGAAGAATAAACTCGATGCGTCGCGTTGCAACAACCCCACGCCGGATCCAAAAGCCAGATCCGAAAGCCGCCGCCCTAAGCTCCCAGAATCCGATCGATCTTGGCCGCCATGATGAAATCGCTTTCCGTGAGGCCGTCGACTTTGTGCGTCCAAAGCGTAATGCCGACTTTGCCCCAAGCCAGCATAATGTCAGGATGATGCCCTTGTTCCTCAGCCAGCGCTCCCACTCGATTTACGAACTCGAGTGCCTGAGCGAAGTCGGGAAATTTATACTCGCGTGTTATGTGGTGCTCTTCTACCACGTTCCACTGCGGAACGATCTTGTGCAGGTCCTTGAGTTCTTTTCCTTTGAGCGGCGGCGTTCCACCGCGGCAGGGAACGCATTTCTTATCGGCGAGTTGTTCGACCATGGAAGTCTCCAGAAATTATGATATCCGAAAGCGGATGTTCGCCGGGCGCCTCTCGATTCGGGACCGAAACACGTTGAAACCTCGGAGCTTGGAAGCGCATCCTTAAAGGCTCATTCCGGACCTAAGGGCGTTGGGACAGACAGATAAATGACAGCACAACCGGCACGAAGCGGTTCCGCCCCCGGCGGAGGCAATCCCTGGCTGGTCGCAATCGCCGTCATGCTGGCGACGTTCATGGAAGTACTCGATACTTCCATCGCGGCAGTAGCCCTGCCCTATATTGCCGGCAGCTTATCCGCCACCAACAACGAAGCCACGTGGGTGCTCACCAGCTACCTGGTCGCGAATGCCATTATCTTGCCGGCGAGTTCCTGGTTTTCGCTGCGGTTTGGACGGAAAAGATTTCTCATTACCTGCATTGTCATCTTCACGATTTCATCGTTTGCCTGCGGATCCGCCACCAGCCTGGCGATGATCCTGATCGCACGGGCGGTGCAAGGCGCTGGGGGCGGAGCGCTGCAGCCGCTATCGCAATCGATTCTGCTGGAAACTTTTCCTCCGCAAAAACGCGGCTTCGCGATGGCGGTGTTCGCCCTTGGAGTGGTGGTCGCGCCGGTTCTGGGGCCGACTCTGGGGGGATGGCTGACCGACACTTATACGTGGCGATGGGCCTTCTATATCAACATTCCGGTCGGAGCATTTGCCATATTCATGATCTCCCGCTACGTGGTGGATCCTCCGTATATCAAGGACGCGCATCCCGGAAAATTTGATGGCATTGGGCTGGGGCTGCTGGCCGTGTGGCTGGGCGCGCTGCAAATTATCCTCGACAAAGGACAGGAAGATGATTGGTTTGGCGCGACGTGGATTCGCTGGGCCGCGGGAATTCTGATCATAAGTTTCATCGCGTTCCTGATTCGTGAGTTTCGTCACGACAAGCCTCTGGTGGATCTGCGCGTGTTTCGTCATCGCAACTTTGCCATCGGATGCCTGCTGATCGGGCTGTTTGGCGCCGGTATTTACGGCCTGGTCACACTGCTGCCGCTCTTCTATCAGGAACTGATGGGTTATACAGCGCTGGCCGCGGGCTGGGCGGTAAGTCCGCGCGGCGTTGGAGCGATTGTCGCCATGCCCATCATCGGATACCTGACGGCCAAGATGGATAACCGCTGGCTGATCGCGTTTGGCTTCGCCATGTTCGGCGCGGCCAGCCTGTGGTTCGGAGAGGTCAACCTCTCGATCGGGCAGTGGACATTCTTGTGGGCAATTCTGATCAGCGGCTTTGGCTCAGGCTGCGTGTTCGTCCCGCTATCGACCACCGCGATGGCCTTCCTGAAGAATGAAGAAATCGGCAACGCCAGCGGCCTCTACAATCTCTTGCGAAATATTGGCGGCAGCATCGGCATCTCCATCGTGAACACCATTGTTTCGCGGCACGAGCAGGTGCATCGCAACGAACTGGCGGGTTCGCTTGATCCCGGACGAGTTACGGTGTACGGAAGCCTCCATGGGATGCAGGCCTTTTTGACCTCCCGCGGAGCTTCCTCCACAACAGCCTTGCGGCAAGCCTATGGACTGCTCAACTTCGATCTCAACCAGCAGGCGCGATTGTGGTCGTACGTGGACGATTTCCGTTATATGGCGCTGGCCTGCTTCGGCTGCGTGCCGATTGTTTTCGCGCTGAAGAAAGCGGTAGCGAGGAGAGGCGCTGCGCCTGCGGCGCATTAGTGTCTCATAGCAGACCTTCGAGATTACGAGCTCCGTGAATGACTCGAAGAATCAATATTTGGTCGTCGTCGATTCGATAGAAGGCCAGATGTTTGGGGAATCTCGTAATAGCTACCCGACGAAGTCCGACAAGTTCGGCAGCCGCGAAATGGCATCGTACTCCGGCACCAGGATTTCTCGCGATTCGGAGCAAAGCTGAAGTCACTGCGCCTTCCCATCGCGCCGCTAACGCTCGGCCCGAGCGGTGATCGTACCAATCAGATTGCTCAAGGATGTCTCCTGCAGCGGCGTCACTGATTCGTATCGTAGACCGCTTCAAGGATGCCTAGTCTTTGCGCGCAACGCCGCCACTAATCCCTTCCTTCGTATTTCAGTAATAGCGAGTTCAATCCTCGGACCTTTGGCTGCTGCAATGAGATCCTCCTCAAGGGAGTGGAGCCGGCGCTCCTTATCCTGGCGAATCAGCTCGCGGAGGTATTCGCTCGGAGTGCCCCAATCGCCCGAGGCGACCTGTGCTTCAACATATTGTTTCAAAGGTCCCGGCAGGGAAATGTTTAGCGATGTCATAGCCATCCCTTCATATTATGACAGTTTATGAAGGTACACAAAATTGAGGCATAATTACTCGCCGTCGGATGAGCCTAGAACGGAATATCTTCATCCGTGATCGGGCCTGACGCTGCGCCCGCATGCTCGGGCTCTGGGGTGCGCTGGTCGAAGTTGTTGCCGCCGCCAGCCGATGCGCCGCGCGAACTCCCGCTGAACTCTCCACCACCACCTTCAGCGCGTCCGCCAAGCAGGATCAGGTCACTGCCCACCACTTCGGTCATATATTTTTTCTGGCCGCTGGTTTTGTCGTCCCAGGAACGGGTTTGCAGGCGGCCTTCGATATAAACTTTGCCGCCCTTCTTCAGATATTCTCCCGCGATTTCGGCGAGTCGCTGCCAGAGCACCACGTTGTGCCACTCGGTGCGGTCCTGCCATTCGCCGGCCTTGTCTTTGAACCGCTCGTTGGTGGCGATTGTCAGCTTGGCCACGGGCGTGCCCTGCGGCGTGTATTTGATTTCTGGATCTTTGCCCAGATTCCCGATCAGTTGAACCCGGTTGAGACTTTTTCCTGCCATCAGAAACTCCTTTGCAGGCGTTCACTATAGCAGAAGGGAGCGCTCTAAGAATTGTGCAGAAGGCAGAATTGACTCGGGGAGTGCCGTTTTGGGGCCGCCAAGGGCTACTGAATAAACAGTTCCAGTATTTGGACTGCACATTCCGCGAAGAAGAGGAACATGATTCGCTTCCGATTGGTTTCCGCCGAAGTACGCTTTGAGTCCAAGAGGAAGATCGCGGAAAATACGGCGCAGACAGCGAACTCTCCCGCGCGAATCTTGGCAATAAATGGCCTCGGACCCGGCCACCGAAACCAGAGAATTGTTAGTCCAGCCAGGAATATACCAAAGGCGACAGCGAAGGTTGCGACGGCAGTGCGTTGGCTAGGAGGTGGGGCAGAAGATGGAATCTCTTCGAACATCAATGCAAGTATAGCCCAAGATCTACCGCGACAAAATGGGCCGAAAATCCACGCAATTGCGCTATAATCCACCACATGCCTGCCGCACCCGGAGCGACCAAAGCCGTTGGGATGGTTCCTGACGAAATGAAGTGGGAACCTAAGTCGAAAGGTTTGACCACGCCGCGCAAGAAGAAGCCGAAAGAACTCGCCGTCATCACCGAATGCTGCACAGGATGCGCCGGATCGCCGGCGTGCGTGGAGTATTGCCCGGTGGAAGACTGCATGTTCTGGGTGCCGGACGAAGACAGCACACCTTTCGGCCGCATCGCCATCGATCCGATTCTTTGCATCGGCTGCAAGAAATGCCTGAGCAAAGGTCCCGACGGCTGCTTCCTCGACGGCTGCCCCTGGGACGCCATTGTGATGCTCGACATCGTGGAAGTGGAAAAAGAAGTCGGCCCGATGGCAATCTAGTCATAGACCTCCAGCCGTCTCTCCAGACTTTAACGCTCTGTCATCCTGCGCGGAGTTGCAGAATTCACGAAGTGGATTCCGCAACGTAGTCGAACGATCCCTGCCATCGTCCGGGACTACGATCAAGCCGCGAGCCTTAGCCGCCAGCATTTTTCAGCTGCAGTAGGTCCCACTTATTGCCGTAAAGATCCTCGAACACCACGACGGTTCCGTACGTCTCTTCGCGCGGCGCCTCGCAGAATTTCACGCCACGTGCAGTCATCGCGCGATAATCGCTCCAGAAATCATCCGTATTCAGGAACAAAAATACCCGTTCCCCGGTCTGATTGCCGATGCGACTTTCTTCCTCGGCTGTCGACGCTCGCGCTAGAAGCAGCCTCGTACCTGGGGAATGCGGTGGAGCCACGAGTACCCAGCGTTTCTCCCGCCCCAGTCGATCACTTGCCGCAGAATCCTCGACTAGCTCGAAACCCAGCTTTTCGGTGAAGAACGCGATGGCCTCGTCGTAGTCGCGAACCACCAGAGCGACGTAGCCTATTGTCTGCGCCATCATCTGTCCTGTTTGAAATTAGTGACTTTCCCTGTCTCGAATCGCCTTTTCCGTCTCAACCGCCTGTTGCCGCACGTCATTCGAGACGTCGGGAAGATCGCGCTCGTAAGGAAGAATTGCAGGAAGATCGGCCGGTTGTCCGATGAGATATAGCGCGCGCAACGCTTCCCACACCTGTTCGGTCGACGGATCAACTACGGCGATTTCCGACCCCGCCGCGATGTTCGCGCCGGTTCCGGCCACGGAACGAATTCGCCCGGGAATCGGCGAGCGGATTTCCACCGTCGAATTGCCATATCGCAGCTTCGCAATCAGTCCGCCCTGATGGATAGCTGTGCCCGGGCGGTCGGCATCGACAACGCTGCCGGATTGTGGAGAAGCGATTCGTGCGGGCTCAAGCAGCGCCACAATCTGGGGATGCCCCGCAGCGTCGCCGAAGCGCACCAGCGACAGCGCCGCGTTTCCACGCACCATAGGTGATGGATCATTCAACATCTTCAGCAATGCCTCATGAAATCCCGCGCCGGTCGTATCTTGCCCCATAACCCAGGCATCTGTGTTGCGCACTTCCTCCACTGGATCGGCCGCCAGGCGCACTAACTCGGGATACCATTGTTTAGCGCTCGCGTCGTGTCGGGTAATGCGTTCTCCCACTTGCACCAGCGCCTGCTGAATGTGCCGCGGCTTCTTCGTATCGTGTAGATATTCGTTTAACTGCTGGTCGGAAAGTTTTCGACCGAACCACGTGTTCCACCAGAACAGGAAAGGCATCAGGCAGATCAGCCACGCGGTTACGAAGAAGAGAATCTTCTGATTGCGCGACATGCCGGGCTTGCGAGTCTTCGCGGTGTCAATCGATTGATCAGGAACCGGATTAGCAGACATGTTCTACCGACACCTACTCCACCACATCGGCATCGAGCACCCTATCTTGTTCAAGATAATGGGAGACGGCGTACTGGGCCAGAAGTGGCGTCTGCAGCCGGATTTCGGCGCCAATCCATTCGCCCTTGGCGTGGGGCTTGTCCGGAGCGTGATTGCTGCGCCCGCCGCTGCCGAACTGCGGGCCAAAATCCGCGCTTTGGATTTGATCAAACTGCTTGATCTGGCGCCAAGCCTCGTCGCCAACGGTTCCGGAGACATCGATTTTCAATCGTACGATCGCCATACGAAAACTCAATTGTTGATTGTTGATTGATGATTTAACGCCACCCCGAATCGGATCTTGATTTTCAATCAACAATCAACAATCAACAATAACTCAGCTATGCGGAAACCACCGATACAACATGAAGTACACGAGCACTCCGGTGACGCTCACATACATCCACAGCGGCCAGGTCCAGCGCGCGATGGCGCGATGACGGTCATAGCGGGCGCGTAATCCACGAATCAGCGTAATGATGACCATGGGAACGATCACGATGGCCAGCGTGACGTGAGGAATCAGCACGATCAGATAAATGATGTGCCAGAAGTGGTTGCCCAGGAAGCGAATGTCACCCACGTGCGCGTGAAAATACAGATAACAGCCCAAAAACAAAGCTGAAGACACAACGGCGGCAATCATGCACGCGCGATGCGCGGCGATTTTTCCGCGCATAATCAAGCTGCGCCCAGTGAACAGGAGAACCGCGCTGCCTCCGTTCAGGCTGGCGATAAGGGCAGGGAAGTAAGCGTATTGCTCGGCGATCACGCGGCCGGCCTCGTGCTGCGGCGATTGGCCATCAGAAACGCGAGTCCAAACATTACCAGTGAAAATAGAAGCAGTGTCGCCATCGCCGAAGACAGAGGAAACGTTGCTTCCATTCCCGGGTAAAGAAGAGCGCGCAATGCCTCCACTCCGTAAGTGAGCGGGTTCATATACATTAAGGCGCGAATCCATGTCGATGCGCCCGCCATCGGAAACAGCGCGCCCGATAACAGCCACAGAGGTATCAGAAACAAATTGATGATGCCGTGGAAGGCTTGCGTGGAATCCATGGGCCATGCGATAGCAAAGCCCAGCGCGGTGAGCGCGAACGAGACCAGGAAGACTACCACCGCCACCAACAAAACCTGTACAACATTGAGATGGATGCCAGCGAAGGGCGCAAAGACCAGAAAAATCATGCCTTGAATCGCCGAAAGGGTCGTGCCGCCGAGAACTTTGCCCAGCACAATCGCAGAGCGCGGCACCGGCGCCACCAGCACGGAAAGTAAGAACCCTTCCTTGCGGTCTTCAATTACCGACATCATGGTGAAGATCGAAGTAAACAAAACGATCATGATCAGCGCGCCGGGATAAAAATAATCCATGTAGTGCTGCTGAGTTTGTCCTCCGCCGGTGCGAAAAGATGTGCCGAATCCCGCACCAATCACCACCCAGAACACTAGAGGTGACGCCAGCACTCCCACTACCCGCGACTTCTGCCGGTAGAAGCGGACAATCTCCCGCCACCACAGCGTGAAAGCGGGCAATAACACTCCCGCGGAGGTCGGTGCAATCGGTCTCGACAAAGTTGCCGTTTGAGTGGCCAAAAATTAACTCGCTTTCGCTGTTGGAGATTTTGCTGGCGGAGCGACCGCTTTCTTCTTGCCAATCAAGCCTCGGTCGCGCATCTCCCAGAATGCGTTCAAAGCGAACGTGCCAGAAAGCGCGAGCAGGATCAGGCTCATGAACAGGCCATCAACGGTCGCGGACAGCGGCGATAGCGTGATCATGCCACTCAAAAATATCCATACCACGCCCAGCAGCGGAAGGATCGCCAGCACGAGAGAAAGAGCAAGCATCATAGAAATCAAGTTACCTCCTGTGAGCTTTTGAAGAAGACTTCCCGTCTTCTTCGTTTTCGTTATTGGTCTCGCTCCAGAATTTGTGTCCGGTGCGGCGAATGAATACATCCTCGAGTGCCGGCTTGCTGATGGAAAGCGCCTCGATCTCTCCCGGAAACGCTTCGACCACTTCGGTAACAAAGCGGTGGGCGCCTTTATGTTCTATGCGTACCTGATTTTCCAGAACCGTGGTATCCACGTGAAACCGGGCCCGGATGCGTTCAGCCAGCAGTCCGGCATCGCGGGCCGCATCGAGCAGTACCACGTCGCCGCCAATTTCGCTCTTCAACTCCGCGGGCGTGCCCAGCGCCACCAGGTTGCCTTCGTTCATGATGGCGAGGCGGTCGCAGCGCTCAGCTTCTTCCATCAAGTGCGTGGTTACCAAAACGGAAACATGTTCCTCGTCGCGCAGCATCTGCAGGTACTGCCAGAGATCGCGCCGCGCCCCAGGATCGAGGCCGGTGCTCGGCTCATCCAGCAAGAGCACTCCAGGATGGTGCAACAACCCTTTGGCCAACTCGATGCGCCGCTGCATTCCGCCTGAGAAGGTTTCGACGAGTTCCTTGGCGCGATCCGCGAGTCCAACCCGCGAGAGAATTTCGGCGATTCTTTTCTTGAGCGCCGTTCCCCGCAGGCCATAGAGATGGCCCTGGTGCCACAGATTCTCGTAAGCGGTGAGCTTCAAATCGACACTCTGCGCTTGAAAAACAACCCCGATCTGCCGCCGCAGGCGCGCGGGTTCCAACGTCGCGTCACACCCCATGATGATCGCGCGACCGCCGGTCGGAACCATCAACGTGGAAAGAATCCGAAAGAGGGTGGTCTTCCCACTGCCGTTCGGACCAAGCAAACCGAACAGTTCCGCCGACCGCACGTCGAACGAAACTCCGTTCAGTGCTGTGCGGTTCTCATATCGGTGCACTAAATTCTGAACGGAAATGACGGCGGCCGACGGGGAGGCCACTTCCGGCGCAGTATCAGCGAGTTCGGAAACTTTCGATGCCAAGAGCGTCCTGGATGAACCCAATACTAGTTTACGACGATATGCAGCAGAACATCGCGGAAATGAGCCAAAGCTTAAGCAAACTTTTACTCAATGGATGTTCATGCCGCCGAAGCATCCTCTTGTGCTTGCGGTACACGCTCTTCAAAGGCAACGGGAACGTGCCGCCATACTTGAATCGCGAGAACCACGGTCGTCGCGAGCAGCAGCGCTCCTACAGCGACATGCGCCACCGTCGAAACCACCATGGGCAGCTCCGGCTGAGCCGCATCCCTGCCCCATGCCACACGCGTCAGAAACGCCGTGAACCCCAGGCAAAGCTGCGTGATCAGAAGCGAAATCATGATAATGGCCGGCCGCCGTACAGCTTCAATGTGCGAATAGACCGAGATCGCACGGATCGCAGTCCAAGCCAGCACGAACGATACAATCACAGCATTCAGCACGTGCGGCCACCAGCTCATGCCGTGATGGCGGAACATCCCGCCAAGAACAAGTTGAACATAGAGCACAAAGATAGAAAGCAGCGTGAGCGTGATCAGGCTAGGCCGCCGCGAATCAAACTCCACTCGCGGCTGTTCTTCCACCCACCGGCGTCCGGTGAACAGCGCTATGGCCACGGCAATGCAGAAGAAAGTTTGCGCCACCGTAGCATGTGCCGTGGAAACCGCGGGCGGCTGAAAGAATAAAACCGTAAGTCCGCCCAGAATCGCTTGCACAATGACAGTACAAAATGCGCCCACGGCGAGCCAGCGCATCCAGCGCCGCCGTTCCACCAGCAAGGTCCATACGGCGATCGCCAAAGTCAGAGTGACTAAGGTCCCCGCCACCATGCGGTGACTCCATTCGTAACGTACGCCGCCCACAAAGTGAGGAACTTTTACCAGATAACCGAAAGATGTCGGCCAATCAGGAACCGACAGCCCAGCATCGTTACTCGTGACCAGAGCGCCGGCTGTGATCACCACAAAAGCTGCACATGCGGTGAAGACTGCGAAGGCGTGATGAGCACGGTTGTAAGTTGCCGGAATAGCTTTTGGAGTAATTCCCATGGGATCAGCGGACCAGCAGTGCAGACT
>JBAVGI010000417.1:0-6886 GCA_049684755.1 Candidatus Sulfotelmatobacter sp. | reverse complement strand
TCCTGGTCAGTCTTAATTCCCGAACAGTCCACTTCCACCTGAATAATATTGGCGTCAATGCCATACACCGCGGCGCTGAGAGTCTTGTAGAGCATCGATTGTGAGGGGAACCTTATAGAGCCAGAATCGGCACACGAAGGCCTGATCCGGGAATTTCTACGTTATGCGCCTGAGCCACGGCAGCGCAGTGATCGATGTCACAGCCGCAGCCTGTGGATCGTTAGTATCTGCTGACTTCAAGTGATGGCAGTCACTTAAAGCCTGATGTCCCCATTTTTGGGGACAAATTCCACGGGCCGAGTATTAGGGAAGAGAAAGGAATATCCATAATGCGAGGACGAAAAATAGTAGAGGGAAACAGCAGTTGTATCCTGTATGTGAGGCACAAAAAAACTTGCCCCAGCAAGCGGATAAATCCGCAACCGTGCAATGCCAATGCATCAGAAGCGTGCAATTCCGAGACCGCAGCCGCAAGACTACGGGAGAATGGAATTGGTCCAAGGCCGAGCTAGTGGCTAGGCAAATGTTATCTGAGCGATTGGGGTTGGTGAATGCTCCTCCCAAGTGTGAAGGGTATCCGTTTGCTCAATGAGGACATCGAGTTGATGTGCTCCGGCACCATCACACTGCCTCGTCCGGAAAAAGGAGTTGCTGATTACGATTCGCACGGGTAATTACGGTTGCCTTGCACGCCGGATCAGCGCGTGTGAAAACTCTGTGGCAAAGAAACCGTGGTGATCGGCTACGAGGAGAGTTCCCAACTGGACGTGGAACCGGCGAAGTATTTCGTGCTGGTCACGAAACGAGAGAAACGGGCTTGCCGGTCGTGCAGGATCTCGGCGTCGTCTCAGCGCCCCTGCCGCCAATCATCATCGAGAAGTGTCCTGGCGAGTGACCGCATCGTCATCGAGACAGTCGTCAGATCCGCTGGCTCCCAAACCTTACTCCCGCTGCGTGGCTCGCCCGCATTCAGACACGAAAGCGACCGTCGTTCTGGCGGGGAAGGATTTGCAACCACGGCGATTCTGAAGGTAGGCCGCAGACAAACCGACCGCTACAACGGTGCCCAAACGGCGGTTGTCTGAGCGGAGGAATTGGCAGAAAGTGGCCCGCAATCGCGGCCCCGGATCCTCAGGGAGCGCTCTTGGGCAGCACAGCCGTGAACAAGCTGCCTTGTGGACTTGAAGAAGTGAGTTCCAATCTCCCTCCGTGCACTCCCGCAATCCACAGCCCGATCGCCAAACCGAGACCGGCCCCACCGCTTCCGTTGTTGTCGCTGCGAGAGCGCGCTTTGTCCGCGCGGAAGAACCGTTCGAAAATCCGGCACTGTAGCTCGGCGGCAATGCCCGGTCCGGAATCCTGAACCGTTAAACGGTACTGTCCGTTTTCCTCGCTACATCGCAAAGAAACCGATCCGCCTTCGGCGGTGTACTTGATGGCGTTATCCAGCAGATTCAACAGCATCCGACGGAGAAGAGACTCATCCGCACGGATGGGTAACTCTCTTTTGGCTTCGCATGAAAGCGCAATTTTCCGGGCAGCCGCAAGCGTCCGCACGTTCCTTGAACATTCCTCCACCAGCTCATCCAGATAAAAGTCCGCGAGCGCCAGGGGATATTGGCCCGCATCCGCCCGCGCGAGCGTGAACAGATCCTCCACGATATGCTTGAGCCGCTTCGCTTCCTGCCGCAGAATTTCCAGCGACTCCCGGTATTCTCGCGGGGTACGCTGCTGCTGAGCTAGCGCGACCTCCGCCTCGCCGCACAAAATGGCAACCGGCGTACGCAGTTCGTGGGAAGCGTCTGCAACAAATCGGCGTTGCCGCTCGAATGACTGACTGAGCCGATCGAGCAATTCATTGAATGAACCTGCCAAGTGCCCGAGCTCGTCGCGCGGATTTTTAACCTCGAGTCTCTGGTAGAGGTTCTCGGCGCCCATGCGGCTGGCCTGCGAGCTCATGGCCACCACGGGCGCAAGACTTCGTCGCGCAAGCACATATCCGCCTGCACCAGCGAGGAGAATGGCCAGGGGAATGACAATCCAGAAAGTATCCACAAGAGTCGCAAGGAACTCTTTCTGCCGGCGAAGAGACTGCAGAACGATCAGTGTTGCCGCCTGTTGCTTGACTATGAAATGTCGTACGTAGCTCCGGTATTGATGCCGGCTCAGGTTGAGCGAACGGAATGTTTCGGAAGAAGAGACCAGCGGGCGCAAGGATGCGGCGAGCATTTCGCGACTCGGATTCGAGAGTTGTTCGGGCTCGCTATAGCCTTCGGAAGCGCCGAGCAGATTACCGCTCGCATCGTAGACCACGAAAGATACATCGCGAAAACGGTGTTCTGAGATGGCTGCCGCGATTCCATCGCTCACGCCGGCGGGATTCGTTGCATCGCTCAGTTCGGCTTTGACGGTTGAGAGAAACGAGTCGGCCAGTTCGATCGCGTTGGCATCGGCCCGTCGAATGACATTCTGGCGAAGAACGAAATAGATCCCCGCCGCCAGCACGACCAGCACGATCGTCATCGACAGGGTGTACCAGAGGGTCAGACGAATGCGCACGGAGCTAAACATCGTCGCGGCTCCGCACGGCGGTCTGTTTGTGCTCCGGGGTCTCTCCACTTAAGGAAAGAATGTAGCCTGCACCGCGTCGCGTGTGCAGCAACGGTTTAGCAAAGCCGGCATCGATTTTCCGTCGAATCCTGTTGATATAGACTTCGATCAAATTCGAGAAGGGATCGAATTCCTCGTCCCAGACGTGCTCAGAGATTTCCGCACGGCCTACGACCCGGCCGGCCTCGCGCGCCAGGAATTCCACCAACGCGTATTCTTTGGCGGTCATAGGAATGGCCTTGCCGCCGCGCTCGACGGTTTGTGCCGCCGTATCAAGGACCAGGTCGGCGACCACCAGCCGCGTCGGTTGCAAGGTTTTGGACCGCCGCAGCAGAGCTCGCAAGCGAGCCAGCAGTTCCCCAAACTCGAATGGCTTTGTAAGGTAATCGTCGGCTCCCCGATCCAGTCCTTTGATGCGATCGTCGACTGCATCGCGGGCGGTGAGCATCAGTATCGGCATTGTCTGCCCGGAGTCGCGGAGTTCTCTGCAAACCTTAAATCCATCTGGCGGGGGAATCATTACGTCGAGAATAACCAGGTCGTACGCAGAAATGGCCGCTTGGTACAGCGCCTGTTCGCCCGAACTCACAACGTCAACAGCGTAGGACCGTTCCCGCAGCCCCTTGGCCACGAAATGGGCGATTCGAGCCTCGTCCTCCACCAGCAGCACCCGCATGGCAAGATCATAATCCCAAGGGCGGCCAATCGAGCAATCCGACCCGCATTAATCCTGATCGGTATGCGTCGGCGTATTTATGCTCTGTTTATCTTTCCGAGAGCAATATGCTTTCGAAGCAGTTCGCCTGAAGTGTCGGACCAGAATGAGGATGGTAACCGCCAGGTACTGTTCTTCTCTGGAGAAGGGAGTTGGCCTTTGAGAATCCTACGCCAGAGTCCGCTTACTTTTGCTGTCGCTGTAGTGCTCTATGTTTTATTCCAGATGAGTCCGGCACCGGCGCAGGAAAAAACTCGCACGGTAGAACTTGCCGAGCTACCGAACCCTGATCCTGCAAAGCCGCCGGTGGTCATCACACTCGCAGATGCGATTGAGCAGGCTCGCAAGATGGATGCCCATTTTCAGGGCGCGCTGACTGATGCCAAACTCGCTCATGAGGATGGAACGCAAGCGAGGAATGCGATCCTGCCGACTGTGAGTTACACCTCGCAGGCGTTGCTCACGCAAGGCAATGGAGGGCGCACAACCATTGGACGATTCGTCACCAACGACGGGGTGCATGTTTATCGGTCGTGGGGAGTCGTCCACGAGGATCTCTCGCCCGGCAACTATCTGGGCACGACGTATCGCGAAGCGAGAGCTACAGCGGCCATGGCCAGTGCGAAAGCCGAGATTGCAAAGCGCGGTTTGACCGTCACGGTGACCAAGCTTTACTACGGTCTGGCTGTCGCGCAGCGAAAATATGCCACGGCACAAAGCGCGGCGGAAGGCGGCAGGCACTTTTACCAGATCACTCAAGATCAAGAATCTGTAGGCCAGGTGGCACACAGCGATGTTCTGCAGGCCGAGATTCAATACCGCCAACAGGAACAGGTATTCGAAGACGCCAGGCTCCAAATGGAGTCGTCCCGGCTTGATCTGGCGGTCTTGTTATTTCTGACGCTGAGTGAGAATTTCAGCATCGTCGATGATATGGATTCGGCCGTCGCGTTGCCGTCGTTTCCGGAGGCGCAGCGCATGGCAGCAAACAAGAATCCGGATCTGCGTGCGGCGATGGAGGCTCTGCATCAAGCCAACCTGGGTCTTGTCGCAGCCAGAGGCGCGTTCCTGCCCTCCTTCTTCGTTGATGCGGATTACGGGATTGAAGCGAACGCCTTCGCACTGCATAGCACGAATGTTGAGGAAACCCACGCAGGAGTTCTGCCGAATCTGGGCTATTTCATTACCGTCGGGGTGAACGTGCCGGTGTGGGATTGGGGCACTCTGCGCAGCAAATTACATCAGGCAGGATTCAAGCGGGAACAGGCGAACGCGGAAATGAGCCAGACGCAGCGCGAAATGCTGAATGCTCTGTACAGCTCGTATAACGAAGCGACCGTCGCTCGCGCCGCCGTAGACGAAACGCGCCAGACGGCGGATCTCGCCGCTGAGAGCCTCCGCTTGACCGACCTTCGCTACAAAGCCGGAACGTCAACTGCGCTGGATGTAGTGGTTGCTCAAAATACTTTGAGCCAGGCGCGTAACGCCTTCAGTGACGCGCAGGTTCGCTACCGCGTAGCTGTGGCGACTTTGCAAGCGGTAACAGGGAGCTTCTAGGAAAAGACATGGCTTTCCTTGATCTGGAAAAAGGAAACATTTCGTCTTCGTCAGCGCACACGGTTTCGAGTAGTGTGGTGTGCAGGCGTTTTGTCTTCGCGGCCTTTGTTCCTAGCCTGTTGCTGCTCGCGATGGGTTGTTCGTCCAGCCAGGAAAAGGAGCCGGTACCGCTGGTTACGGTGCAGGCTGCCCCCGTGAAGATCCAAACCATTGAAAATGAAATTTCAACCGACGCAATTCTTTACCCCCACGATCAGGCCGCCATCGTGCCGAAGGTGACCGCTCCCATCAAGAAGTTATACGTCACACGCGGCAGCCGAGTTCATGCCGGAGAAGTTCTGGCTACGATCGAGGAATCGGATCTGAAGGGCGCTCTTACCGAAAGTCAAGGTGCGTATCAACAAGCGGAGGCAACTTACGACAGCGCTTTGCAGTCCGCCGAGCACGACTTGAAGATCGCCAAAGAGCAATTCGAGGCTGCCCAATCCGTGTACGATAGCCGCATAAGTCTCTACAAGCAAGGGGCAGCATCGCAAAAAGACGTTCAGGACGCGCAAATTGCGCTCTCGCAGACCAGCAATCAATACGGTCTTGCCCAAAAGCAATACAACCTGAAGTCGGCCCAGGGGCAGCTGACCTCAGCCAAGGGCAAGCTGGCCGCTGCACAAGCGCAAGTGGATTACGGCACGATCGTGAGCCCGATTAATGGCGTGGTTACGGATCGTCCCTTCTTTGCTGGGGAAACACCACCCGCTGGAGCTCCGATTCTCACCGTAATGGATCTATCGAAAGTCGTAGCGCGCTCCTACTTGAGCGCGGCGCAGGCGGCAGAGTTGCACGTCGGCGACGCGGCAGCACTCGTTCCCGCAAACGCCGGCACGGAGATCGAGGGCAAGGTCACCGTGGTCAGCCCGGCGCTCGATCCCAACAGCACGACGGTTCAAGTCTGGGTTGAGGCTGTGAATCCCAGTGGGCGGCTGAAGCCCGGCTCCACAGTCGGGTTGAAGATTGTTGCCAGCACTGTGAAAGATGCACTGGTCGTGCCGGTTGAAGCGATTCTCACCGCATCGGACGGAGCGACTTCCGTGATGGCAATCGGCCCGGATCAGACCGCCCATCGGACCAGCGTCAAGACAGGAATTCGCCAGGAGGGCGAAGTGCAGGTCCTGAGCGGCCTCAAGGCAGGCGATCAGGTCGTGACTCAAGGCGCCTACGGTTTGGCCGACGGCGCGAAGGTGACGATCTCAACTCCAGCTGCCGAGCCACAGGATAAAGACTGAGGCCCAACTCGACCTATGGCGAACTCGAACGATAGAAATTCCAGGGTTGCGCAACTACGAAAGTCCGAAGCCGACAAATACTGGTTTGCGCGCGAGCATAAGTCCATCATTTTTCTCATCGTGACGCTCGCGCTGATCGGTGCGTACCTGCTTTTCAGCATTCCGATCGCGGTATTTCCCACCACAGATTTTCCTCGGGTCATGATTTCCGTCGATAACGGAGTCATGCCCATCGATCAGATGCTGGTCACGATTACCCGTCCCATCGAAGAAGCCCTGAGCGGAGTGGAAGGCATCCAGGATGTGAAGTCGGTCACCAGCCGTGGGTCTGCCGGCATTGATTTGTACTTCAGTTGGCGAGTCGACATGTTCCGCACGCTGGAGCGCGTCAACGCCTCGTTGGCACGTTTGGCCGGGACTCTGCCGGCTACGGCCAAGATTTCGACCCAAAGACTGGAATTTTCCACTTTCCCGATCATGGGATATGCGCTGACCTCCGATACGGTGTCGCTGCGACAGCTCTGGGGGATTGCGACCTATGACATCAAACCACGGCTGGCAAGCCTGTCAGGCGTTGGAACGATCGTGATCCAGGGCGGCGAGGCGCCGGAGTTTCACATCATTCCCGACCCGGCCAAGTTGCGCGCTGCCTCGGTGAATGTATCGGATATTCTGGCGGCGGTGGATCGCTCGAACATCATCGAGTCTCCCGGACTCTTTGAGC
>JBAVGI010000416.1:0-1747 GCA_049684755.1 Candidatus Sulfotelmatobacter sp. | reverse complement strand
GCCTGTGGCCGAACGTCGCCATCTACCTGGACGACCAGTCCGTCCAGCTGCCGAACCGCAACCTCGACATCTATGCCGCCGACCTGCAGCGCATCGAGGTCCTGGAAGGACCGCAGGGCACGCTCTTCGGCGCCGGCGCGCAGGCCGGCGTCGTCCGCTACATCACCAACAAGCCGCAGCTCGATGTGACCTCGGGAAGCGTCGAGGCCGGCTATGGGACGACCGCCCACGGCGACAACAATACCGACCTGACCGCGGTCCTGAACCTGCCGCTGATCGCCGGCCGCATGGCGGTGCGGGCGGTGGTGTACGACGCGCGGCGCGGCGGCTATATCGACAATGTGCCGGCCACCTTCACGCGCGAGAACACCGATATCGGCATCCATTACGCCGGCTATGCGGCGGTGAATGGACAGTGTCCCGACGGACAGCCGAACAGCGGCTACTGCGTTCCGCCGGGCAGCCCGACGGTCAACAACTACCAGCTCGCGGCCAGGGCCATCAACCCCGTCACTTATCAGGGCGCGCGCGTCGAGGCGCTGTATAAGTTCAGCGACGACTGGGACCTCCTCCTCACGCAGTCGTACCAGAGCCTCGACTCCCAAGGCGTGTTCTACCAGCAGCCCTATGCGTCCGACGGGACCGCCCTGTCACCGCTCGAGGCCACGCTCTTCAACAGCGCCTACGACAAGGACAAATTCGAGGACACCGCCTGGACCGTGCACGGCAAGATCGACCGTCTCGATTTCGTCTACACCGGCGGCTACCTCGACCGCAACGTCGAGCAGGTGGGCGACTACACGAACTACGCGCGCGGCGTGTATGCCGACTACTATCAGTGCTACGGCCCCAATTCCGCCGCCAACCCGCTGACGCCGACCTGCTTCTCGCCGAGCTCGACCTGGCGCTCGGTGGAGCGCAACGTGCACCAGCAGCACGAGATCCGCCTCAGCACCCCGGACGGCTGGCGCTGGCGGGCGATCGCCGGCCTCTATTACGAGGACAACGCGCTCTACGACCAGACGGGGTGGCATTACAAGAGCATACCGCCGTGCACCGCGAACGGCGCGCCGGGAACGCCCGGCAACACCGGCTGCCTGTCGGACGTCGGCACCTTTCCCGGGACCAACGTGCAGAATCCGGGAGTGCAGAGCGACACGACCTCGTTCTACCAGGACCAGCTGCGCCAGACCCGGCAGATCGCCGAGTACTTCTCGACGAGCTACGATCTCGTGCCGCACGTGCTGACCCTCACGGGGGGCATGCGCCACTTCCGCTTCCTCAATTCCGAGGCGGGCAGCGTCCTCTCGAGCTTCGGCTGCTTCGAGGGGGGCACGCCGCCCGGCGGCTGCCAGTCCGGCTCGAGCACGAACCTCAATGCGAAGGGCCTGTCCGATACCGAGGACGGCAACAAGGTGCGCGCCAACCTCACCTGGCACGTCCGCTCGGACATGATGCTCTACTACACGTTCTCCCAGGGCTTCCGTCCGGGAGGCTTCAACCAGAACGGCGGCGCGGCGCACGGCACCGGCCCGAACGGCGTGGCCCAGTACCTCGTGCCCCGGTCCTACACCTCCGACAACCTGACCAACAACGAGATCGGCTGGAAGACCCAGTTCCTCGATCACCGGCTGCAGTGGAACGGTGCGGTGTACCGCGAGGACTGGGATAACGTGCAGGTGGCGTTCTTCCAGCCGGGCCTGACCGGCAACATATTCTTCAACACCAACGGCCAGAACTTCCTGAT
>JBAVGI010000415.1:0-1513 GCA_049684755.1 Candidatus Sulfotelmatobacter sp. | reverse complement strand
TGCTATCGACAATGGATACTCCGGGAGGTAGTAGCTTTTCTGACATATTTATTTCCTTTTTTGATCTTAGGGCTTTTCTCGGCTGTCGGTCGCCGGTTGCGGTTCTTCCGCGTTCGCCCTCTGAAGTCGCCGCTTTCGTCCTGAATTAGACCGCGGCCCGCCGGAGCGCCCGCGAGTATGAGTCCTTCGCTCGACGCCAATCCGCTTCAGCGCGTAATGGACGGCGGCTTTATGCACGCCGAATTGCTCCGCGATCATCCCCAAAGACATGTTTCCGAGAGTGTACATCTTTGCGAGCGCCGCCGGGAGTGGGAGTTTTCGCCGGGCGTTTTGGTCAGCCATTGCCGTTTCCCCAGCCATATTCCTGCTGACAGGCTTCTTTGGCCTGTTGCAACATGATGAACTGACCTTGGTTGCCGGTTGTCGGATTGTCAGGGTGTAGTTTGCGCGCCGCCAAGCGAAAGGCCTTATCGAGTGTATCGGAGTCTCTGGGACGAATGTCGGAATGGAGCGCCAAAAACGCGAGCGCATCGGGACCACGCATCGATTGCGGCGCGGGCGGAAGCTTGGCCCATCCCTTGTATTGTTCGTTGTGTTGGGTCACTCCGTAGCGGTCTACAGCGCGGAGAGCTTCGAGCGCTAAGGCAATTGCGCGCAGGTTGTCGTCAAAGGTCCGATAGGTGTCGCACGGAAAGGACAATTCGCCGGTTTTTCCAGTGAAGCTGAGCACCACTCCGGGCGCGGAGGGATTCGCCTTACTCAATGGCCAGCCATCATTACGAATTTGATTGCGCGTGAAGAAAGCTTCGACCACAATGCTTTTGGCTTTCAACTTGCCTAGTTCGTCTTCCAGCAAATCGAGCGTCTTGGCGTAACTGGCCCGAAAAGAGCCGGGCTTGCGCTTCCAGCTAGGCGTCGGTTCGCCCGGCCATTTCTCGATTGCAACGAACCGCAAATCGATCATCGCCCCATCCCCAGCGCGCGCACGCCGTCAATCCCCCGCCCTTTCGCGACCGTCCAAGGAAGCGCCAAATCATCAAACAAATCTTCGGCCATAAGGGATACAAACAAGCATACCTACAATCGATCTAAGGTCAAGGCCTAATCGCTTTTCTAGGGTACTTTCCCCTTATAAATGGTACTCCCGGACCATTGATGGCACCTGCCAAAAGGAGCAAACTAGCATCAGTCAAGAAAGAGCAAGCCCATCGGGCAGAAAGAAGGCATGCAATGCAAGCCACAATTACGTATCAGATCACAGAGCAGGCGCAACGCGCGGCGATGGCGGCCACTGGCCAGCCGGTGACGCGCAAACAGACAGTGACCGAACAGATTGACAACGGCCTGGTGAACCATCATCTAGCAACAGTTAAGTCTGACGGGTCTATAGAGTTCGACTTGGCGCGACAGTGGGGATTTAACAAAGACGGGCAGGTGAATGGCACATGGGGATATGCCACGGTATATAGCGATTTGGATGCGATTCCCGAGTCCGGCCAACAGGCAATTGAGA
>JBAVGI010000414.1:0-1638 GCA_049684755.1 Candidatus Sulfotelmatobacter sp. | reverse complement strand
CTCCGCCGCGACCTGATGCAGTTCAATATCGAGACTCGTCACAAAGTGGCAAAAGCCATTCGAGATTATCTTTCGGATCAGGGATTTTTCGAAATCGAAACTCCCTTCATGACCCGCTCCACACCGGAAGGCGCGCGTGATTACCTTGTCCCTAGCCGGGTGCAGCCCGGAACTTTCTACGCGCTGCCGCAATCGCCGCAGATGTTCAAGCAGATTTTAATGATCTCCGGTTTCGATAAATATTTTCAGATCGTGCGCTGCTTCCGCGACGAAGATCTGCGCGCCGACCGCCAGCCGGAGTTCACCCAGATCGATCTGGAAATGTCCTATCCCCAGCCCGAATGCGTCTGGGAGGTCGTGGAAGGATTTCTCACCGCCGCTTTCCGCGCCGCCGGATCGGAAATTAGGACGCCATTCCCGCGCATGGATTACGACGAAGCCATCCGCCTTTACGGGATCGACAAACCAGACATGCGTCTTCCCGCCTTCATTGACGTCCGCGAATGCTTCACCCCAGAGAATCTGCAAGAGCTGGCGATCAATCCGAATCTTCCGCTGATCGCGGTCCGTACCCCTAAAGTCGGCGAACTTTCGCGCAAAGAGCGCGACGACATCAAGCCCATGTTCCACTCTAAAGGCGGAGCGAAGATTTTCGAAGACTTCAAACGCATCGGAAACAAGTTCCCCGAAGCCGCCGCTGCAATCGCAAAAAAGATTGGGATGGAAGACAACGATTTGATCGTGCTGGTCGCAAGCGCCGCGCAGTCCGGTCCGCAAACCGCGGTCCCTGCTCATCGCAAAGTCACGCCGCAAGAGCTGGCCATCTACGCATCTGCGGGATTGCTGCGTCTCGCCTTAGCGCAAAAATATGCCGATCGCCACGGCATCTTCAAGAAAACCGGCGACTCCGCCAAAGACTTCCGCTTCCTCTGGGTCACGAATTTCCCCATGTTCGAATGGGATGAAAGTGAAAAGCAGTGGATGGCCGCGCATCACCCCTTCACTTCTCCGCATGAAGAGGACATGAAGTTACTCGAGGCCGGAGTCGAATCGGTTAAAGATCCGCAATCGCCGCTCAGCGCGGTCCGAGCCCTCGCCTATGACGTGGTGCTAAATGGCACGGAGCTGGGCTCGGGATCGATCCGAATTCATCGCCAGGATATTCAAAGCAAAATCTTCCGCGCCCTCGGCATGACGGAAGAGGAAGCCCGCGCCCGCTTCGGATTCTTCCTCGAAGCCCTCGAATACGGCACCCCTCCACACGGCGGCATCGCCCTCGGCCTGGACCGCATCGTCATGATCATTGCGGGGGCCGAAAGCCTGCGCGAAGTAATTCCCTTCCCGAAAACCGCCCGAGCCGTAGATTTGATGGTGGACGCGCCAACCCCGGTCAGCGACTCGCAGTTGCGCGATTTGGGGATTGCGATAAGAACGAAAACCTAATTTGGATTTCGACGAATTTCGCATGCATGCCGGCGAGATCGTTTTCCTTGATGGTTTCCTTTTTCAAGGCTGTCATAATGGTCCACTTTTGGGTGGCCTGACTTTGGGTGGCGCAGAGCTTCCAGCGCTGCGATTCAGCTACTTTAAGATGAGCGGCTTAGCCGTCGAGGTACCTCAGCGGCTAAAGCCCATAAC
>JBAVGI010000413.1:0-2572 GCA_049684755.1 Candidatus Sulfotelmatobacter sp. | reverse complement strand
GCCTGTGTGCTCCATCCAAGCTTTGCTTGGGTGGGATACCACGAACCTCAACCAGCCCCTCTCAATTCGCCAAAAAAATGTGTGCCCCATCCCGGGGCCTCCACGGACAGGTCCTCGTCCGTGGGGTGGATCCAAGCTTCGCTCAGGCGGGAGAGCGCAGAACCTCACAAAGTCTCGCCTATAATCCAGCTCAGAGGTCAACCGATGAAGAGCATCACCCTTTACAAATATGACGGCGAAACTTTTCGCACCTTCACCGACATCTTTTCCGTAGCCACAGAAAACGGTGTCTTGACCTTTCGCTGGATGCGCAAGCCCGGAGATCAGGGCACAGCAGCGAAGGTGATGACAACTCTCCCTTTCTACGTTGAAGACGATCTGGAGTCCTGACCAGGCTCATTGCCTGGCGTCTCCTCGACCGCGCAGCCCCAATAGAAAAACCGGGCAAGTCCGGCCGTTGAACCAGGCAATCCGGCCCCGTTCGAGCAATATTGCACAGCCTCCGGCTTCGAAGATGTGTAGACTCCCTCCCATGGAAAAAGAAATACGCATACTTGATGTTGAGAAGGACGGCGACGACGGGGTGATCGTGACGTTCTCAGGTGGAACAGTCGGCGGATGTGTCGTCGAGGAACTCCTCGAGTTGCGACCAATCCGGGAAAAGGCGAAAAAGCCGAAGGCGCCGACTCCTGGGCCGGGTCTGCCAACCAAACTTAAGACGGCGCCGGCTCGTGCGTAGCGTTCTTAGATCTGCATCCAGGGGCTAGGGCATTCTGTTTGCGCGAACTTCATGCCTGATCCATTCCCTTGCCGCATCTTCGTCGGCGAAGTCGTGTACCAGTTCATCCTGAACGCCCGTGGGCATTATCCGGACAATCTCCACCCGCCCGGATTCCGGATTGAAGTTTAGATAGCTGTTTAGGGGCACGCCGTCCGCAAACAGCTCCTCGCAATAAGGACCGGCCCCCGGCCTGTTTTTTCCGCCTGCTGCGTCCGTCATGGGGAACCTCCTCGATGGGCGCTATCGATCGAACTAAGGTGATTTAGACCACACTGGACTAGCACTTTCTACCGCACACTCTGTTTATATGCACCCCGAAGTAATTGAAGCGAGATTTCAACACCTCACGATTTCGCTCCGCAATTCGGGATTCTCCGATGTTTTTCCCATCTTTCCGCACTGGCCCAGCCAATTCCGTAGCGCCGGTGGCACTCCAAGACCGGGTCTCCGTGAAGCCAGGCCGCGGAAGAGCGTTCCGTTTCGTCCTCTCCCTCGACCATGAGCCCAGTCTGTCCTCTGTTGCCAACAAGCTTATTAAAGGTAAGTTACGCTCAATAAAGCGCTCGTCGCATCGCAGCCGCCCAGCCCTTGACCGTCCGATTCCGGGGCCGATCAGCCGTGTTTCAAGGCGGAATTAGATGCGCATTTGCAATTTGGGTTTGCCGGACGAACCAGAAATAAATTTTGATTTTTGTATTTGCATTTACCTCGATCTATGCTATCGTGTATTTATTCCGGTTGTGAGGCGGTTAATTCCCCTCCCAGCCGGGAGTAGTTTGCGTCACTGGCCTCCCGGCACGAACAGCAAAACGTTCGTGCCGTCTTTTTTTGTGCCCACGCTTCTACTCACCCTGATTCCCAGGTCGACAGTTGAATTCGCTGGCGTCTCGGGGCATGTCAAGACCCCGCGACTCAAAATAATTGCGTCAACCACCCGTAAGTCTTTCATTCCCTGGTCCCTATTCCCTGGTCCCTGTTTTTCCCAAGTTTGCCGATTATTTCTTCCAAATCTCTATACTTGTACTTATATGGCGATTCCGAAACAATTCGAGTCGGATCTTGCGCACCCACTCCTGCCAGGTCCACTAGCTTCGCATGCTCCGTTGACCTCGCTAACTCCTTTGTTTTCGCCCAAAAATTTTTCGCAAGAAAATGTTTTGCATGTTTCGCCAACTTTTCGCCATCTAACCCGTTTAGAATCAACAGACCGCCTTCGGAATCGTCGAAAATATGCGCCGAATTACGCCGCATTTGCGCCCCACAACACCCCTGGACTCAACACGAGATCAACTCAAATGCAACAGGCGGGTTTTCGCCTCTTCACTCCTTCACTTCTTCAACCTCACGACCCACGACTCACGACCCACACCCCGACCGGTCCCGGAGACTCCAACTCTGCCTTAAGATAGGAGTCGAGGCACTTTCATGAAGCACTTTTTCAAAACCCGTTGGATCTGGACCCTTGCAGTCTTCACCCTCACCGCGGCCAGCTATGCGCAGTGGTCGAACCCGGCCGACGACGTTCCGGCCTACCATCCTTCAGCTCCGCTCAATATTCACGCACTACCGCCCATTCTTCACGGAGCTCAGTTGACGGGCCCGAACTTCCGCTATCACTGGCAGGTTCGCGTCTATCAGTTGGCCGCGCAGATCCCCGGCGTCATCTACCAGCTCCCGTGCAACTGCCGCTGCGATCGCGCCCTCGGACACACCAGCCTCCATAGTTGCTACGAGACAACGCACTCCACCGAATGCGACGTCTGCGCCGCTGAAGGTTTCTACGCCTATTAC
>JBAVGI010000412.1:0-12782 GCA_049684755.1 Candidatus Sulfotelmatobacter sp. | reverse complement strand
CGCAGATAAGCGAGCGAACTAGTTTCTCCCGCGCAGCGGTACGTAGGTGTCTGTACACTTTAGCAAAATTGGGATATGTCTCATCGGGTCCTCGTAGTTTTGAGTTGGAGCCGAAAATCCTCGAGCTCGGTCATGCATATCTTTCGTCGACGCCCCTTGCATCTGCGGCCCAACCCATCCTCGATCGACTATGCGAAGCAGTCCGCGAGTCGTGCTCTATCTCGATACTGGATCGCGACGATGTTCTGTACGTTGCGCGGTCGTCAACGACGGTACGCATTTTGTCCACAGATCTTGGCGTAGGAAGCCGGTTACCTGCATATTGCACCTCGATGGGACGGGTTCTCTTAGCCTATCAGTCGCAGGAAGAGTTGCGAGAATACGTAGCACGCGCGAAATTCTCCGCTCGTACCAAGCGCACCATTACTTCACGCGGGAAGCTCCTGGAGGAACTTGCTGACGTGCGTAGGAAGCGATACGCCATCGTTGACCAGGAGTTAGAGATGGGATTACGCTCCGTCGCGGTGCCTGTCTTTGGCAAGGCAGGGACGGTCGTCGCCGCGATGAATGCGGGAACGCAAGCCGCGCGAGTGTCGATTGGGGAGCTGAAGGAGAGGATATATCCCCAGTTACAGATGGCGGCAGCCCGCCTTTCTGGCCTGCTTCGTTAATCCTCGGGGCTCATAGACTGGCCTGTTTAAGAAGTGGCGGACCTCTGTTTTTGTACTTCTGCGGAACTAATTCCCCTTCAACTGTGTGGGAATCGAGGTGTCCTGGGCTATGTTTCTTGCGGGTTATTTAGCAGACTGGACGGAGCCAAGGTTTCATACTCGTTCAAGGACGACCGCCATACCTTGCCCTACCCCAATGCACATGGAAGCCAGCGCGAAACGTGCTTTTGTGCGCCGAAGCTGGCGAGTTGCAGTCAATACCAAACGAGCGCCGCTCATGCCCAGAGGATGCCCGAGTGCGATTGCGCCGCCGTTTGGGTTCACTTTTTCGCTGTTATCCGGCAGATCGAACGACCGCGTGACCGCCAATACTTGGGCAGCGAAAGCCTCATTCACTTCGATCCAATCCATCTCAGCGATAGATAGTTGCAACCGGGCAAGCAGCTTGCGAATCGCTAGAATCGGGCCGATACCCATGAGTCTCGGTTCCACGCCCGCTGTGGCCCCACCTACCAGCCGAGCCAGCGGTGTTAACCCAAAACGCGAGGCCGCTTCTTCCGAAGCCACGAACATTGCGCAGGCACCGTCGTTGATCCCGGAAGCGTTGCCAGCTGTAACGGTCCCCTGCTTCCGGAATGGTGTAGGTAGCTTGGCGAGCGCTTCCAGTGTCGTATCGGAGCGCAGATGCTCGTCTTCGCTGACAACTGTCGGTGGCGCTTTGTGTTGAGGCAAGTTCACGGGAATGATTTCTTCCGCGAAGATTCGGGCCTTTTGAGCAGCTGAAGCTCTTTGCTGAGAACGAAAAGCGAACGCGTCCTGCGAGCGCCGATCGACTCCGTAGGCCTCTGAAACATTTTCCGCGGTTTCTGGCATGGACTCAATGCCGTACTTCTGCTCCATGGTTGGATTCACGAAGCGCCATCCGATGGTCGTATCGTAGATTTCTGTCTTACGGGAAAAGGCACACGTCGCCTTGGGGATCACGAGTGGCGCCCGGCTCATGCTCTCTACGCCGCCGGCAATAATCAGCGATGCTTCGCCAGAAGCAATGGCTCGTGCCGCAACGGCGACCGCTTCCATGCCAGAAGCACACAGGCGATTCACGGTTACTCCCGGTACGCTATGCGGAATACCTGCTAGCAGTGACGCCATGCGAGCTACATTGCGGTTGTCTTCCCCAGCTTGGTTGGCGCAACCGAAAATAACGTCATCAACGGCTTCCCAGTCGCTTTTTCCAAACTTCTCGCGCAAGGCAATCAAAGTGTGTGCGGCTAAATCGTCCGGGCGAATTTGTGCGAGCGCACCCGCATAACGGCCGATCGGGGTGCGTACTCCTTCGCATATGTATGCAGTCGGCATATACGCCCCCTTTGATGATGAACAGAACACAATCTCTTCCCAAGTATAAATACGGCGTTCTTGTGGCAGGCGATAATCGAACATATATATCGTTTATCGCCTTGACAAGTCAAGGTTGAGTTCTTAGACTTCGGCACGACTGCAGTTACCAGCAAAGAATGTCGTTCTCTTGAACACAAATCCCGACGCGATTGGGTGCTGGGCGTGGCACTCCGGCCTCTTAAGGGGCTTATCTAGGGGATCAAGAACACTAACGAGATAGGAGGCCCCATGGATCTTACCCCAGTTTCACAGGCACCGACGACACCAGCGCCTGAGTCCAAGAGCACTCTGGTACGTGGTCTTTCGCTGTTGGACTCTGTCCTGCTACTCGTCGGCGGGATAATCGGTTCGTCAATTTTTCTCACTGCGAAGGACATCGCCGGCCCGCTTCCAGATCCAGTATTGTTTCTATTGGTCTGGATCATGGGAGGAGTAATTTCTTTTGTCGGCTGCTCCGCGTTTGCAGAATTGGGCTCGATGTTCCCCGAGTCTGGCGGTCAATACGTTTATTTACGCGAAGCGTATGGAGACTTGCCTGCGTTCCTATACGGCTGGATGATCTTCACGGTTAGCAACGGCGGAACGATCGCAGCATTGGCCGTAGCTTCGGCAGCATATCTAGGGCGAATCATTCCAGCAATATCACCCAATCACATCATCGTTTCCGCAGACAATATTGTTTTCACGCGGGCCCATGTCGCCGCCTTGATCCTGATAGCAGTCGTTACCTGGATCAACGTGAGAGGGCTGCGCCGCGGCGCCCTTCTGCAAAATCTTACGACTTGGGCGAAGTTTGCGGCCATAGGGATATTCGTTCTTCTTGGATTAACTATCGGCAAAGGTGACTGGCACCACTTCACCGGAAGCGAGTGGGGAAGCCTACGCGGACTAACGATGGGAATGAGTGCTGGCCATCTGTTCTCGGCCTTCGGTCTCAGTCTCATTGCTGTTTTCTGGGCTTATGACGGATGGGTGTACATCACGTGGGTGGCAGGTGAAGTCAAGAATCCGCGCCGTAATGTGCCACTAGCCATGATGATTGGCATCGTTCTAGTTGGTTTTGTATACGTCGCGATGAACGTGACGTATGTTTATGCAATGCGGCTAACAGATATTGCTAAACACGAAACCATTGCATACGATGCAGCGATCCAGCTGTTCTCACCTGCGGCTGCCGTTTGGCTATCGGCCATGATTGCCGTTTCCTGCTTTGGAGCAATGGCTAGTTGTGTTCTTTCCGGTGGGCGAGTTTATTATGCTATGGCTAAGGATGGTGTTTTCTTCCAGCGCATGGCGGAGATCCATCCGAAGTGGCACACGCCAGCGTTCAGCCTCATCGGGCAGGGTGTGTGGGCAGCGATCCTTACCGTCACCGGCCGATATGATCAACTGTATACCTATGTGATGTTCATGATGGTGCTGTCGTACACTCTGACAGTTGTTGGGGTGTTTGTCCTACGATGGAAACGGCCGGGTTTTTCACGTCCGTACCGGTGTGCGGGATATCCATGGATGCCCACAATTTACGTGTTGATTGGTACCGCGTGGATGCTGAACACCATCATTACACGACCCAAGGAAGCATTGGCGGGTACCATTATTGTTCTGATTGGTGTTCCGGCCTACCTGCACTGGAAGCGAATCAGCCGGAATGCCGGTCCAGTGGGGTCCATGGGTACTCAGTAATGATTTGTTGCTGTGCAACGAAATAACCATCAAGGTGACCAGCGGCAACGTGGCAATCGTGAAGTCGTTTGTAGCGAACATTCTGAGGTGATTGGCAGGCGGATAGGAATCCCACAATTCCGACCAATTGTACGTGACCAAATGGAACAGCCCGGAGGCGCGTGCGGCCACAGCTGTAAAGAATGCTGCAATAACAGTGACGGCAAAGGTCAGGAGCCATCGAAGCACAAACATCAAAACCTCCCACAGTTTCCGGATTTCGGTTACGTTAGATGCGAATTGCGGATTCCGTATTTATCGCATTCGGAACCACCAGACAACAAAGCATTTAGATTTGGACCCTGATCGACTGTTAACCCGAGACTCAACCTCGGTGCCAGCGGCTACCGCTTTGCGATGAGATTCGAGAGAACTCATGATGTCTCCAATCGTTGCTTAAATTCTATCCGCCCTGGGACAATTCTTGGGCTTTCATGATGACGGAGCTTGGGCGCCGCATTGCGAAAGCCCTAGGATGGTGGCGAGTTGAGGAAATCGAATCCATACCGTCCATACTGCCATCAGGCCAACTAGTGTTAATCAACGTTTTTTCTGTGACTGCTGTTCCAGATGTGATAGAACGTAACTGCCGGTAAGGACTTCGGTTTGCGGCATCTCGTTGAACGCAAAGAGTCTGCATTAAAGGGCCTGAGAGAATCCCACTCTCTCCGCCATATTTTCTAACGTGCTCTGATTCAAGAGCATGGCGACAGCGAGTAAAAAGCTACAACTCAAATTGCTGATTTTCCCGGCCCTTCCAATATCAGACCGGAAGAGGGAAGTCAGTGTCTCGCAGAAAACAGAAAGTCAGCATCTACATCCGCATACGCAAACCTGACGGTGGTCAGCCGTACTGTCCCGCAGTTTGGCTGAATAAAAAGGCCCTGAAACCAAATTGGTGTCTCGTTGATGGCGCAGAGGAGCATCATCCAGAGGACACGTATTATCTTCGCTATCGAGTGAACGGCAAGCAAGTTTGGGAGCACGCTGGAGATAACCCGGACGAGGTTGTTCGCCTACGCCTCGGCCGTATAGAGCAGCTTGCGAATCCCAATCTCTCGGCTACTAAGCGGCTCTTTGAACAGCACAAGTCCGAACCGGTAGAACAGCAGGATCGGTTTCGACTCACCGACGAGGTTGCAATCTACCTGCGCAACTGCGAGAAGCTGAGGCCGAAGACCCACCAAGCTTACAAGCTGAGCCTCGAACTTTTCCAGCAGTCGTTCAACAAGACCTTCGTCGATCAGGTGAGGAAGCAGGATTTGCAGGCTTTCGACACCTTCCTGCTGAAAGACGGGAACGACGACCGCACTAGGTCAAATCGTGTGAGCCACATTGTCACCTTCCTGCGAAACAAGGAAGGACGGCGGCAAGGTGATCCAATCCCAAATGTAAGTATCACGGTGAAATACGTTGAAGCTCCCCCTGAGTCTTACACTCGTCAGGAACTTGAAGACCTGTTCCGGGTGTCGTGCGACGAGGACAAGATGTTGTGGCGCTTCTTTTTGGGAAATGGGTTCCGTGACGAGGAAGTTGCCGTGGCGGAATACAGCGACATCAATCCCCAGACGAAGATGATTTCTGTGGTTGAGAAGCCATACTTCGAGTTCAAGCCCAAGGATTGCGAGAAGCGCAGCGTACCCGTCTCTGACGAGCTAATTGCGTACCTGAAAGCACGTAAGAACGGCAACAACCTCATTTTCCCTAGCCCAAGCAGTGGAGTGGATGGTCACCTGCTTCGTAGGCTTAAGAACGCTGCGTACAAAGGCGGGCTGAATTGCGGGCGTTGCATCGGCACAATCGCCGGGACGCTAGTATCTTGCGCCAAGGCCGCCGTTTGCGAAAAATGGATACTTCATCGCTTCCGCAAGAATTTTGCCACCGACCGCCACGAAGCCGGGGCATCGCCCCGCAAAATACAGAAGTGGCTTGGGCATTCGAGCCTTGAGACCACGCTGCTCTATTTGGCGCACACTGATGACACAACGGACTCAGTGCGAGACATCGTGAACTCGACTCACGTCGGGCTATGATGGTTACCAACGGCAGGCGAGAACGGTATAGTGATTTAAACGAGGAGTGCAGACTCATTTAGATTATTTTCGTCTGTCCCGTTCCCGTTCCAACATCCGATACATCTCCATTGCATCCGCACGGCCCTGATGGTCGCTCCCGAAAGACTCGTAGAAGGCGACCATGTAAGCGTTGGATACCTGAGCGTCAAGTTCAGAGTCCGAGAGTTTCGTGATCCTGTTCGTAAAAGCGGTATCAATCATAAAGTGCTCCATTCTTTGAGTCCCCGTTCAACCGGGGCCTCTCTTGTTCTACATAGGGCTTGGAAATTCGGCGAATCGCCTCGGCCCGCAGTATTTAGAGGAGTGGCGTTCTACAAACGCCCGTGAATTTGGTGACTTTCAAATTCATCTTGGGATCGGACTTTCACCAGAGAGTTCGGGGGTGCTGCTGAGCCCAGCACCCCAATTAACTCTCCCAGTGGCTCACGTTGTCCCAATTCACTCTCTTTGAGGCTCACATGCAAACACAGATTCTTTCTCTCATGACATGCAGCCGGGCAGGCTGCCATGTCCGCTAACTCTGTTTCTCAATCACAACCTCGTCAGTTCATTGAGATTGCCAAACCGCTTATTGAGCGTGGCATCTCAGTCATCCCCGTGCGGCCCTTCAGCAAGCGAGGTCTGTTTGAAGACCAATTCGACATGGCGACCATGGACATCAACATCGTCCACCAATGGAACGCCGAAAATAGCCTCTACAATATAGGCGCTGTCGGCACGCCTGACACCATCTGCATATTGGATTGCGATGCCGCTGGTCTGGTCGAGCGCATCGAACGTGAAACCGGACGCAAGATGCCTCGCACTTTCACGGTGAAGTCTGCTGGCAAGGGCCTGCCGCACCTTTACTTCCGCCAGACCGAGATGAGCCGTGCCATCGGCAACAAGAAAGCCAGCGAGCGGTTTGATTTGCAGTCGGTGAATAAGTATGTCGTTGGCCCCGGATCAACACTTGATGATGGACGGCGGTGGGAAGTTATTGACGACCGTCCAATCGCTGATTTCCCAGACTGGCTTGCGTACTGGATTCTCGACAATTGCGATCAGAAGCACACGAGCGAGGGATTGGACAAAGCACCATCAGTTCACGAGGACTTTGACTTCGATGAGTTCTGCGACCACTATGACATCGACTACTTCGGTGACGGCAGCGGTGGCAAATACATCCTGAAGGCGTGCCCCGTGAAGGGCTGTTGCCACACTACGGACGGCGATCCTGATTACGCCGCCTGCGTCATCTTCTACGATGGCGACAAGCTGGGCTTCAGCGATCTCGCTACATCCTGTGAAGGCTCGAATCTGAGCATCGGCGGGCTTATCCACTGGATGAATACTCATGGTCATGAGCCATACCGGGGCGTGATTGGCCGCAGGACACGAGCGACCTGCTCAACGATCCTCGCTTCTTAGTCGAGGACGCTGCGCTCAGCGAGATTCCGGTGCAGGATTCCGTGACCAGTAGTGACCCGGCAGTGCCTTCCACCGTTCAAAGTCCTACAGTGGACGCTACAAACAGTATGGACGAGGCTTGGATGCAACACGCCAAGGCGATCAATCCTGATCCCGTGCCCGTGCCTGACGACCTCGATGCCATCCTCTTCGCTGCGCCTGCTACGGGCGTGGCGTTTGATGAACGTGCGCTCTACGGCAAGCTAGGCGACATGTCCCGTGCTACCGACCTGCCGCTGGGCTGGATGTATCCCACCATGTTAGGGACGGCTTCAGCGTTGGACATCCGTGACAAGGATGGTCATGTGCGCTCGAACATGTTCGTGGCAAACCTCGCCCCGGTGGGCAACGCAAAGACCGTGGTGGTGGATGCGGCTCTTGAATCCATCTTCCTGCCGCTGGAACGTGCGAAAGAACTCACGCCAAGCTCTGACCGTGGCCTCGCACACATCGTGGGCGAGGAAGGCAACACCACGCTGCTCGTCTGCGACGAGTTCCGTGCGGTACTGGCGAAGTGTCAGATTCCAAACAGCACCTTGGCGCAGGTGTTCAACACCCTCTGGAACAAGGATAAGACAGGCGGGTCAGATAAGAAGGGTGTAGCCAAGTGCATCGGCAAGCTCTGCGTGATTGGCAACATCGCCTGCGACGATCCCACGGACTTCGCCAAGTCGTTCGGCAACTCGACCGTCACTGGACTGTACAGCCGCTTCCTTTATGGATACGACACCAAGCTCGTGCAGTACGAGCCACGGAAACACAAGCGTGAGGTCTTCACTGACGAGATGGTGGTGCGGATTCCCAAGTGGGCGTGGAAAGCTAAGAACCGATGGGAAGGCACTGATGGCAAGCGCATCCGTATGGGTGAGCACGCCCTGCGCATCGCACTGGTGACCGCCGCCATCAACGGCGAGAAGGAAGTCACACCAGCATGCTTGGCGGCGGCATTTCGCTTCATGGAATGGCAAGAGCGGGTGCGCACCAAGTTCAAGCCCGGTCTCGCTGAAACCAAGGAAGCTGAAGCGTTGGAAGCAATCTACAATGCGCTGCTCGAACAGACGCACGTGCAGGAACGCACACAGACGTTCCCCAAAGGTGCGGACTCGATTGGATACGGAACGAAGGACACCATCAAGATGCTCAACTTCACCGACGTGGTGAAGGCGAAGAACCTCTATCGCAAGTACAGCAGCCTCATTACCCGTGTGAAGAACACGATGCTGGACGATGGGATCATCGAGCGCATCAAGGAAATCGAATACGACAATGACGGCAACGAGAAGGGCAAGAAGGACACGCCGTTCTACGTGCTCAACAAATCGCTGTGACAGGGTTTCGGTCAGGTGAGAATTTCTGACACCAATACTGGCCATCAAACAAGTGAAAATGGTCTTGGTGTCAGGTTCCTATATACCCAGTGTAAAAATGAAGAATACTTATTTTTGTTTTACTTAGAGAATTTAGGTTTCAGGTTGGTGTCACCTGTTTGAAACCAAGACTGTGAGTGTTGCACTGGGTATATAGGAACCTGACACCGAAGCCCGTGGCATTCCGGGGACTGAAGCCGCCTGAGCACAGAAGAACTTCCACATGCCCCTTTAGGGCGCATTTCAAGTAGCATTCCGGCCAAATTCCCGAACTTTCCGGCCCATCATTAGGAGCGGCACTTCGCCAACATTCTGCGATCACCCGCTCTAAGAAATTCCACAACAACTGGCAAAACGCCAAAATCGAGAGTTCGGGAGGAAGCCGAAATGCACGCACGACCACACATACGAGAAAAATTGATTGAAGTTAAACTCCGTCGCTGGTGCAGCATCGCACGTTATCCGCAGCACTATTCCGCCTGTTCGTCGGCTCAGGCTCGCAAGAATTTCTGGCGTCTCTGCGCCCGGTATCCCCTCATCATGAAGAAGGCCGGATTAACCGAACTCTCGGTCTATCCGTAGCCTCACGAGTAAGACCCCGCAGCTTGCGGATTCTCTCGCTTAACTGCCATTCGAGGAGCTTTCTCCGTGCCGTCCCGATTCAACTCCCCAAGAACCATCTCGTTATCTGCGCATCATCCGCCATGCCCTCAAGCTCATGTCCGTATTCCTTCGAGATGATCACGCTGATTTTCTGCTTGTGATACTTTACGCCATCGACGCTGATCCCAAGCTTTTCGCCTATTTCTTGGAGTGTCTTGCCTTCGGAGTTCGCTATGCAGTAGGCGACGAGCCATCTCTTGCCCTTAAGCTTCTTATGGCGGGACATCGCTAAATCGAAATTGTGGCCTCCAATCCTGAGCTTCTTCGCTGTTTGCCAGAACCCATTGAAATGCATGTCCCGGCTGTCACGAGTCTTGCGGTATTTCAGCAACATGTTTGTTTCGTCCGGTGTCAACTCTGTATTGGTAAGCAGCGAATCAATCATCTGCGTTTCTAGCCGTGATCCTTGCTGGGCCAGCCAATTCTCCCGCATCTTCTGCCGGGCTTTTTCGGTGAGCTTGGACTTCATGCGCAGATTATTCCCCGGCTGAGTGCCGGGACGCTTCTCTTCTCGCAAATTGTTCCTAAGTAGTAACTGCCGCTTCGGGTAGTGACCACTCCGCTGGCGACCCCTAGCATTGAGTAGTAGCAGGAACGATTTGCACCAACAGCAAGCGCCCAACTGGGGCGGCGTTCGTAGTCATGTACTAAGGTCGAAACGCCGATGTACCCCGGCGTCCAGCCGTTAACGGCTGCTGATGAGACCATCAGAATCCCAAGGAAGAAAGGAAACAAAATGACGAGCAAGCAACATTTAGCCAACGAAATCCGCTCGTGCTTGGCGGCTGGGTGCTCTGCCTCGGTTGGTGCATCCGGCGTGGTGTATGCCGGGCAGGATTCACTGCACATGATCAACGGCGAACTCATCATCTATCGTGCGCAGGCAGGCCGCTACACCTTGAGCAAGCGAGACATGCTAGCCCTCGCAGAAGAAGCATTGGAATCGCTGGGGGAATTCGAAGACAAGCGCAGCTTGGCGATGAGCTACGAATAAGCAGTCCTTCACGGCGTCACCCGACCGAAAGATCGGGTGTGGGTTGAAACGGGAGTCGGGTTCAGAACGGGTCGAAACTGGAGCATCCGGTCTCAAAAACTGAAAGAGGGGATTTATGGAAACACAAATCACAACAGGCAGCGGAAAGACCGCTACGAAGACGATTGCAATGTCCTATGAACAAATCAAGATGCTCGGTGCACCATTTGACGTTGCGGAGATTCACGTGAGTTTGAAGTCAAAGGTGGCTCGGTACATGTTCATCATTCCAAATTGGAATCCACCGTATCCGGCGCAAGACTTAGAACTTCTTAATCCCGGTGAGGAACCATTCCACGATTGCCGAGAAGCCGGAATGCACATCATCGAAGCTATGCGCCAATTGGGTCTATTGCACGAGCGCAGCAAGGTCGCCGTTGTAGATGTGGACATCCCGGCACAAGCATGATGACCGCTGAACAAAATCTCGAATTGGCATTGCAGGGCGCTGGGCTCACAGTTCGCATCCAGTGCAGGAGCACTGCGAACAGGTTCGGGCTGCTGACGACACCGGGAAGTCGGGAGTGGGGGCAAGAGAATGTTGATTTGGTCGAGAGCTTTAGAGGTCATGTAAAGTGAGCACAATTAACTGGCGCAATCTTTACGGTAAGGTTCAGCGATTCACTTTGCCGCCTGATGGCAAACTCACGTCAGAGTTGCGATGGGTGTTGCTGAATGGTCACTGTCACTCGTTCGCTCTGGCGCTCAATCGCCTTACGGGCTGGAAGTTGACGGGCAGAATAATGGGAGATATGCATCAAGATGGATTAGAGCATATCTACTGCTTGAAAGAGCCCTGCGTTTTGGTGGACGCTCAGGTTTGTCAACGGTTCGAAGCAGAATGTTTCATCAACCTTCATCAATGGTATGAAGGCCGCAGTGGGTTTCTCGAAGTGCCGCTAACTTTCCATTTCAGACAATCGTCCGATTGGCTCAAGCCACAAGTCGAGAAAATGATCCCGTTTGCACAGGAGCGGCTGCGGGAACTCGAAATTGAAACGGAGCCAACAATGCATCCAATTGAGATGCCGAAGTAGGAGAAACTGTGTTTCTCCTAACACTGCTGGTTGTGTCACATCCATCCTGAAAGTGACTCGAATCCGCCTTGTCACTTCTCCATTGGCCGCTGCTCGTCTAAACCCATTACATGCGAAGAATCCAGCTTCGGTTTCCGGGCGGCAAAGGGCGGCTAGCACCACGAATCGTTTCGCTCCTTCCACGTCGAGGTCGCACCTATCTTGAACCATTTGCCGGGCGAGGCAATCTGTTTTGGGAGGCGGTACAGCAGGGGCTCAAATTTGATCGCTGGTGGTTGAACGACCTCCAGACCCACACATTCCTTGAGGCGATCCGCTCGCACGGAGACAGCGTTGAGGTTCCCGTCCGCAGCAGGCGAGTTTTTGAATACCTACGTGATGCCTATAAGCGTGGCGACATGATGGCAACGCTGTTGGCTCCCCACATTTGTTACAGCGGTGGTCTGTATGAGAGTGGTGTGAAGGGTGGGAGCGGATGTGGTGACGATGATGGGGGCGGGTCGGCGGCTGGATTCCAGCGCACATTGCGGGAATGCCACCGGATTCTCCATGAAACGGAGCCGAAAATCACGGGACTGGATTGGACTCGCCTTGGACTGGAAAAACTAACTGGCGATGACGTAGTGGTGCTCGATCCACCGTATGCATTTCCGTTAAATATGGTGAAGGTGTACAGCGATTCCACAGTGAATTACGAAGCACTTGTGGATGTGTTGCTCGATGCGAAGTTCCGTTGGGCCCTTTGCGGCTATCCACACCCGATGTTGCATCGACTCGGTGCGCCGATCTGGGCAAGGGAAATGCAGTTGCTTTGCGTGAGAGTGAAACACGGTGGTGAAGAGAGAAGCGAGTGCATTTGGACAAACTTCGATCCTGAAATAGCGAGGTCGCAGCGATTCTTGCCCGCAACTGTGAAGGGGCAGATCAAGGTCATTGCGGATGCTGCTTCGCTCTCATTCATCGCACTCGATGCACGAATCGACTCCGGTCTTGAAAAGGTAGCCAAAGATTTCACTGCCTTGGTTCCGTTTCTTTTGGAGATGCATCGACGGTTGAGCGCACCCGGTCGGCGGACGGATTTGCGTAAGGGCGCTCCGAAGGGTCTGACGTGGACAGAGTGGGTCGAGTCAAAACGACACAAACTCGGTCGAGGGTTGCGGAGTATCCAATACCTCCTGCAAGGCAGAACTGAGGCTTCGATGAGGAGGCAAACCCTCGTCGAAGGGCGAGCCCACCTAGGGAGACTCTGATTAAGTTCTCCCTTTCCACAGGGAGTATAGATAAAGTCGTGCCAGGATGAACTCGTTCGGCAAGCAGAGGACACTGGCGATGATGACGGGATTCGAGCGGTACACGAAGAA
>JBAVGI010000411.1:0-1749 GCA_049684755.1 Candidatus Sulfotelmatobacter sp. | reverse complement strand
GTGCCGGTTTCAAATTGTCTTCTGCGAGCATGGAGGCCACCGCGTTGAAGGACGACGATGGCGTCTTTAGTAATTCACGGAAGACCGCGCTGTCTCAGGGAACGTTAGGAAGACTTTAGGAACACTCGTTCCTCTTCTTCGCCTTTGCGAATTTTGTCCGTGCGAAACGGTTACTCACCGTCACGGGCGCCCGATTGTGGCACACCCAATCTACCAATTCTTTCTCTCTCTTCTTCTGGGTCATTGCTTGCAGCACCGACAATCTTAAAGTTGCTATAGCGTCGTCAACAGCCTGATGTTTTTGCTCGTTGCACCCCAGCGTCAAGAATTCATTCTGCTTCTGTCCCCCGCCGTTTTCCTGGTTCCGTTTCCACCGAATTGGTAGATCAATGCTATGACTCGCACACCATTCGATTCCGACGTCTGCCGGTACCAAACTATAGTAAAGCATTGAATCAATCATTGCTTGGTGTCCGTTCACCAGAAACCATCGGACATAGCTGTCTCGGGAAATACGAAAACACTCCTCGCCTGTGAGGCAACGGATTCGGACGTTGTGGCATTTGCCGTCGTTTTTGAATCTTCCCCACCTCACTCGATGATTTTCAAACTCGCCATCGAAAATTGACTGTTCTAAACGAGACCAAAATTGCCCCAGAGATTCCTGTAAATCACAGCGTTGCTGGCTGCGCCTCTCCGTGTAGTCCTGGGCGATTTCGGCGAACCACATAAATTCGAGTCCCGGAATGTGCTTCGCAGCAAATTTCTTAATCCGAGGCCCAGTTCTCTCTCGAATATAGGACTCATGCAGGTCGTGCCCAGTTTTGGTTGCTAGAGCCTCGGCCTCCTCGGCGCTGATTTCCTTGCGTTTGAATCTGCGCAGGATTGCAAATCGCGGATCGTAAGCATTGCTCATAAAAGTAATTTCTTAAATTCAGCAGTGTTCGCTTGCGTACGAATATGGACGCTGAAGCCCTGCATCGCAGTGATAGAAATTGCGTGAGCCGCGTTATCCACAGACTCATCCACAGATTTTGTCGGTCTTCGTTTGCTATCTCCGTGGCATCGACAGAACTTTTAATCCATTTTCCGAACTGCCAAGATAGCTGGCCCACGCATCCATCAACTTGCGCCGTTTCGCGAGCGCGTCACCGCGACGGTAAGCCTGCTCGGCCTTATTGCCGATGATGTGCGCCAGGGCCGCCTCGGCGACCTCGCGCGGGAACGAAGTGGCTTCGCCAGCCCAATCGCGGAATGAGCTACGGAAACCGTGCACAGTGAAGGCCTCGGCGCCCAGTCGGCGTATCAGCATGGCCATCGCCATATTAGAGAGCGGTTTACCGCGAAGCTGACCAGGGAAGACATATTCCCCAACCCTGATCTTCTCCGCAGTATCGAGGATGGCCAGTGCACAGGCGCCTAGTGGCACGCGGTGCTCGCGTCCGGCCTTCATTCTCTCCGCCGGAATGGTCCACAGCTTCGCCGCTCGATCGATCTCGCCCCAGCGCGCTTCGACAACTTCGGCTGTGCGACTCGCGCAAAGGATCGAGAATTCGAGTGCGAGGGCAGCGACTGATTCGCTTTCCCGCAGCTTTGCTACAAAGCCCGGGACTGCCTCAAACGGCATGGCCGCGTGATGCTGCCGTTCGATCTTCGACCGCCGAGGCAGCAATTGATCAAGGTGCCCACGCCACCGCGCCGGGTTCTCTCCCTGGCGCAAGCCCTTGGCGCGCGCGGCATCAAGGACAC
>JBAVGI010000410.1:0-26265 GCA_049684755.1 Candidatus Sulfotelmatobacter sp. | reverse complement strand
ACCAATTTTCCTTGCGCTTGCGTTACCTGGGATTGAGCGGCATCGGCCAGGGCGCGGGCCGAGTCGACGGCGGCGGCGCTGGCTCTGGCAGAGGCTACCGCCTGATCGTACTGCTGTTGGGAAATCTCCTGCTTATCGATCAGTTGACGGTAACGGCCCAAATCATTTTGCGCTTTAACGTCGTTCGCTTCGGCTTGCACAAGTTGCGCCTTGGCTGATGCGAACTGCTGCCTGGCGGCGGCGATTCCCGCCCGCGCACTCGCCACGTCCGCTTCGGTGGAAGAGACCTGGCTGGTTGTGTTCACTGAAGTGATTGGAACGTTGACGCCGGCGGCAGCGGCAGCGGCCTGCGCATCCTCGAACTCAGCGCGCGCCTTGTCATAGGCAACCTGATAATCGGCTGGATCCAGTTCCACCAAAACGGTTCCAGGCTGCACATATTGATAATCCTGGACCGCCAGCCTGGTGACGTGTCCGGTAATACGGGCGCTGATGGAATTGATATAGCCATCAACCTGAGCGTCATCGGTATCCTCATAACTAGTCACGTAGCGGTAAACGAAGAATCCAACTACCAGGAGAACAACAATGCCAATGATGATGGCAATGCGGAAGCCGGGGCTGGCTGTGCGGGCAGGGCGGCGGAAGTCGCGCTCGGTGGAGGGCAGCGGCTTGTTGCGCGATTCACCTTGATCCGGCTGAGTCTCGGGGGGGAGTTGCGTCGGGCTTTGCGTCGTCGGTTCCATAGTCGTCGGTTCCATAGATATCGATTAGTGCTGGCCTTTCAAGTACCTTTCCACTCCTTGTTCAGCATCGCCGATGGCGCGAGCCAGTTCCACCTTGGCCAGATTGTGCGCGTACAGGCTCTCGATATAACTTTCGTGTGCGGCCGCGACAGCCTCCTGCGCCTGCACCACTTCCAGATTATCGGTAACCCCTGCGCTGAAACGATCGCGCGACTGGGTAAGAGTTTGCTCTGCCAAGTCGACGGAACTGCGGGCAACCTCGACCTGATCCGCGGCGGAGTTCAAATCGAGCAGTGCGCTGCGAACTTCATAGTCGATGCGGCCGCGCAGATCACCGAGCTGCGAACGGGCCTGCTTCAATTGAGAGTCGGCCTCGAGCAGATCGCTGTGGACTTTTCCCCCGGCAAAGATGGGAATATTGAGTCCTCCGTTCACTTGCCAGGTTCCGTTGGATTGGGCGGGGGTAACGCCGATGTCGCCGTAATTTGCGTCGAGGCCCAGAGTCGGATAGCGGCCCGCCGCCGCGGCGCGATGCGCAAGCTCTGCGGCACGTACCTGCGCCTGCGCCGCCTGATAGTCAGAGCGCGAGCTATAAGCCCGCTGTAAATACACATCGATCGGCAAAGGGGTCAACGCCTGGTACGGAGCTTTCTCGGTCAAGACAAACTCCTGGCCCGACGGCAAGCCAATGATGCGAGCCAGCGACAGCTTTTGCTTGGCGAAATCATTGCGTGCCGCGATCAACTGCTGCTGCCGCGTTTGCAATTCAACCTGAGAACGCAAGGCATCGATTGCCGGAGTAAGTCCGGCCTTCTGCTGATCGGCCGCTTTGTTATACAACGCCTGGGCATTACTGACCTGAGCACCGGCGGTTTCGATGCGCGCGGCACTGGCAATGGCTAGCAGATAAGCGTTCCCCACGGCCAGAACGACTAGCTCTCTCGCATCTTTGTAGCTGTACTTCGCGGACTTCAGCCGCTCCGACGCAGCACGTTCCTGCTCAATATTCCTGAAATTAAAGATGGATTGACTTACCGTAGCGCGCGCATCGAAGTAGTTGAATGGACCGATGACACGCGGAAGAGGAAAAGGGAAAAGATTTCCCTTAAAGCCCAAAGCAGTCAGGCTTTGAGTTTGAACGTCTTCTTGTAATCGAGCTTCCAGGTCTGGCAGCAGGTTACTGAGTTCCTTCCATCGCTCACCACGCGCAGTAAGGGTTTGATCTCCGGAGAGAAGAAGGCCAAGATTGTTTCGCAATCCTCGGTCGATGGCATCCTGAAAACTGAGTTGCAAGACTTCCGCAGTGGCTGTGCCCTCGGGCTGACTGCCAGTGAAAGGACTCTGCGATCCCGGCAACGAGATAGAAGGAGATGGCGAGGTATTTTGACCCATCAGGGCAGGCACGGAAATCAACGGAAGGAGCATCCACGCCAAAAATTTCTGGTTTGAATGAAGTATACGGCGATCCATTTCCAGTTCTGAAAAGAGTCCCATTATAGAGTTTTCGAGACGCCCTTAATCATTACATGCCACCCAGCATAACGCCTTGTTATTGATTCGCTTATTGTTCCGCAGGATGCAAAAGCTAAAGCCAGAACCAGTCTAATATAGGGCGCCCGTAAGTCCAGTCACCCTTGGATGCGACGAGAGTTCTTGGGGTGAATCTGATCAATATTAAATTCATTAAATTCGGGCCCGATGGTGACCCCACTACCTTCGGCACTTGGACCTGCAGCCAATTCACCATAGAGTAAGCAATAAGAGGTAGCGCCGTGCGCCGCATTCATATTTGGTTCGTTGCAATCGCAGTGTGGGCCGCGATAGCAGCGCCTCTTGCGGGGCAAACACGCGGCGCGCCGACCCGGAAAATAATCAACAAGGTTGCGCCAGTGTATCCGGAACTAGCGAAACATATGAATATCGTCGGAACAGTCAAAGTAGAAGTGGTAGTTCGTCCCAACGGCAGCGTCAAGTCGACGAAGATCGTCGGAGGGAATCCGGTCCTGCTTGACTCCGCGAAAGAGGCGGTTCTTAAGTGGAAGTTTGCCCCTTCGTCGGAAGAAACTACCGGGGTTGTTGAAGTTTCGTTTGAATCCCGGTAGGTGTGTTTCGGATGACTTAGGTAATCTTGTCGTGCGGTGACGCGTGGTTCAACCTGAACACGCGGGTGGTTCATCAACGCGCCAGCTTCCCAGCGCGGCTGATCCTCCAACCTGGTTCCCCAGTTGAGATCTCAAGCAATCCTTATGAGTAATGCAAAGTCGAGTACGGCGGCAACGGACTGGACAGGCTTACTAGCCGATCCGGATTTGGCCCGCAATTTGGGAAGGCTGCTACAGATTTACCGCGACGCGACGCCTGAGAAGCGAGAGCAGGCTCTGCTGGCAGCCATGCGCGAGATCAAACAAGCTTCGCGGGAATCGGCTGCTGCGACTCCAGCGACACCCGCGAGTCAACAGACATTGCCTGCGGCGGCATCGGCCGTACCGCCGTTTGAACCCGATCTTTTCAGTTCGAACTGGGCACAAGACCGCCGGCGCCATCCCAGAATCAGGTGTTTTGTAGCGGTGGAATTGCGGGTGAATGGGAGCGGCGCTCCCATCTGGGGAAACCTCTCCAACACCGGCATGGGCGGCTGCCAGGTAGAAACCGCGGCTCAAGTCAGCGGAGGCTCAAAGGTCGAAATTGGACTTTGGGTGGCGAGTGGCAAGATATGGGTAAAGGGTTTGGCCCTGAATGGCGTGGTCACTCGAAGCGCTCCAGCCGCGGGAGTGCGCATCCGCTTCGGGGGGATGGATGCCGTGGAAAAAGAAAATCTCCGGCAGTTTCTCAAATATGTGCAGGAAACTGCGCGTGCTTCGAAGAGCGAAAGTACCTACCTGCAGTTGCTGAAATAGTCTAATTCTCTTCCCGCAGGACTTTCTGGGTATGTCCTCGTTCTCTCCGTTTTTCACAGACCAGCCGACATTGTTCTCAGGGAAATTGATACACTCAAGGCGTATCTGAAACCCTTTGCTGTCCTCGGAACTCTAATAAGACTAGCCAGCGGAACAATAACAGCAAATAACCTTGTCCCTGGGAGGAGCGCGCATCGCATGGTAGCCAGTGAACAGGCGGTGGTGACCGGCAAGCAACTGGATACGCTATCCATCAACACAATCCGCACTTTGGCGATCGACGCGGTGCAGCAGGCCAACAGTGGGCATCCGGGCGCTCCCATGGGTTTAGCGCCTGTGGCTTATTGCTTATGGCAGGAATTTTTGCGCTACGATCCGGCGGATCCTACATGGTTAAACCGCGACCGGTTTGTTCTGTCGAATGGGCACGCGTCCATGCTGCTTTACGCGCTGCTTCACCTCGCGGGGGTGCGCGAAGTCGACGAGAACAATCAGGTGCTCAAAGAGCTGGCAGTTCCGATGGAGGAAATCAAGCGCTTCCGCCAACTTGGCAGCCGGACGCCGGGCCATCCTGAATCGCACGTTACCTCCGGCGTTGAGACGACCACCGGGCCGCTCGGACAAGGTGTGGGAAATAGTGTAGGAATGGCCATTGCCAGCAAATGGCTGGCGGCGAATTTCAACCGGCCCGGCTTCGAAATTTTTGATTTCAATGTGTACGCCATGTGTTCCGATGGCGACCTTATGGAAGGCATTGGCGGTGAAGCCGCATCGTTAGCGGGACATCTGAAGCTTTCCAATCTTTGTTGGATCTACGATCACAATCATGTGACGCTGGATGGACCGGCAAGCTGGTCGTTCAGCGAAGATGTAGCAACGCGATTCATTGGATACGAATGGAATGTCACACGTGTCACCGATGCCAACGATTTGGAGATGCTGGCGCGAGCTTTTGAAGTTTTCCTGGACACGAAAGATCGTCCGACGCTGATCATCGTGGACAGTCATATTGGCTATGGGTCGCCGCACAAGCAAGATACAAATGCGGCTCATGGAGAGCCTCTGGGCGAAGAAGAAGTGCGGCTGGTAAAGAAGTTCTACGGCTGGCCGGAAGACGCCAAATTTCTGGTGCCGGAAGGCGTGCGCGAACACTTTCAGGATGGTATAGGAAAGCGCGGGAGTAACGAGCACGCGCGGTGGGCGAAAGTTTTTGCAGGGTATTCAGAGAAATATCCTGAGTTGGCGGACCAACTACATCGGATGCAGCGGCGCGAGCTTCCCGATGGCTGGGATAAAAATCTGCCGACGTTTCCGGCTGATCCGAAGGGAATCGCAACCCGCGAGAGTTCTGGAAAAGTTTTGAATGTCTTGGCGCAAAATATTCCGTGGCTGATTGGTGGATCGGCTGACCTGGCTACCTCGAACAAGACGACTTTGAAGTTTGACGGCGCTGGTGATTTTGAGGCGGACAACTATGCGGGGCGCAATTTGCACTTTGGCGTGCGCGAGCATGCCATGGCCGCGAGTGTGAACGGCCTCGTCGTTTCTGGAATCCGCGCCTTCGGTGCGACGTTCTTTAATTTCAGCGACTACATGCGGGCCAGCATCCGGCTGTCCGCACTCATGGAAATTCCCTCGATTTTCATTTTTACGCACGACTCGATTGGAGTTGGGGAGGATGGTCCGACGCATGAGCCCATTGAACAACTGGCTTCGCTGCGAGCCATGCCGAATTTAATTGTGCTTCGTCCGGGAGATGCGAATGAGGTAACCGAAGCGTGGAGGATCGTCGCGCAGCTGCAACACCAGCCGGTGGCGCTGGTGCTCACGCGGCAAAATCTGCCAACTCTAGACCGTACCAAGTATGCCTCAGCTTCGGGGACAGCAAAGGGAGGTTATGTCCTGGCAGATGCGCCGGGCGGCAAGCCTGACGTGATTCTCATCGGGACGGGCAGCGAAGTTTCTTTATGCATCGAGGCCTATGAAAAACTTAAGACCGAAGGCATTCAGGCACGGGTGGTGAGCATGCCTTCGTGGAAAATTTTCGACCGGCAAGACGCGGCTTACAAAGAGAGCGTTTTGCCGGCGTCGGTTACCGCACGAGTTTCGGTGGAGATGGCCGCTACTTTTGGTTGGGAGCATTATGTTGGGTTGAAGGGACAAATGATCGGGATGCATCGTTTCGGCGCTTCGGCGCCGTTGAAGGACTTGCTGAAGTTTTTTGGCTTTACCACCGAAGCAGTGGTTGCGGCGGCGCGCAAAACCATCGCGGAAAAATAGCCGCGATTTTGCTTTTCGCCGTACCTGCACTGATGCTGAGAACTTTTATTGAACAAGGACGTCCGCCGTCATCGTCATCAAGGAGAAATCATTATGCAATCCACGGAAGTTCTGGAAAGCGCAAAAGTTACGAATCCCCTGAAAGCCCTACTCGAGTACGGGCAATCCATGTGGCTGGACTACATCCGGCGCGACTTGATCACAAGCGGGAAACTGAAAACCATGATCGACGAAGACGGACTGCGGGGCATGACTTCGAATCCGTCGATTTTTGAGAAGGCCATCGCCGACAGCCACTTGTACGACGACATGTTGAAATCGCTGGCTTCGCGGCCTGACCTGAATGCGATCTCGCGGTATGAGCAGATCGCCATCCGCGACATTCAGGACGCTGCCGATGTCTTGAAGCCGGTGTACGAGAGTTCGAAGTTCCGCGATGGATATGTGAGCCTGGAAGTCTCTCCGTTGCTCGCTCTGAAGACGGAGGAGACCATCGCCGAAGGTCGCCGCTTGTGGAAGGCGGTGAATCGCGAAAATGTAATGATCAAGGTGCCGGGCACAGCGGAAGGTCTGCCGGCAATTCGCCAGTTGATCAGCGAAGGCATCAACATCAACGTGACTCTGTTGTTTGCACAGGAAGTATACGAGAAGGTCGCAGAGGCTTATATTGCCGGGCTCGAAGACCTTGCGAAGCGGGGCGGCAGTCTGAAAAAAATGGCTGGAGTGGCCAGCTTTTTCATCAGCCGCATCGACACGCTGGTGGATTCGCTGATCGAAGAAAAATTGAAGACCGCCAAGGATGCGCAACAGCAGGCGCTTTTGAAGAGCTTGCTGGGCAAAGTCGCCATTGCCAATGGAAAGCTGACCTACCAACGCTATCAGAAGATATTCAGCGGGACGCGGTGGGAGGCGTTGGCGTCCAAGGGAGCGCAGACTCAGCGCGTGCTGTGGGCCAGTACCAGCACGAAGAATCCTGCTTATCGTGACGTTATGTATGTTGAAGAACTGATTGGACCCGATACCGTGGACACGATGCCTCCGGCTACGGTGGATGCATTCCGCGATCACGGGCGATTACGCAACAGCCTGACGGAAGATGTTTCCGGCGCGCAGAAAGTGATGAATGATCTGGAAAAGGCCGGCATCTCGATCAAAGAGGTGACCACCAAATTGACCACGGATGGCGTGAAACTGTTTGCCGATGCATTCCACAAGTTGCTGGAAGCGGTGGAAAAAAGCATTCAGCAAAAAGGAAAGACTGCTTGAGCCGGCTGAAATCTTCGCTCCCGGAACCTCTTGCCGCCTCCGTAAAAACAGCCATCGGAGAATGGCAGTCGGGCGGTAAGATGCAACGCCTTTGGTCGCGCGATGCAACGCTGTGGACGGGCAGCGATGAGGCGGAGTGGCTGGGCTGGCTGGATATTGTTGAAGAGCAACTGGCGCATTCCACGGACCTCAAGAACCTGAGTCAGGAAGCTACGAGTGCCGGTTTCACGGACGCGCTTTTGCTCGGCATGGGCGGTTCCAGCCTTTGTCCGGAAGTTCTGCGTAAGACGTTTGGCAAGATTCCCAACCATCCTGATCTTCACGTTCTCGATTCCACTGATCCCGCGCAGGTAAAGGCCTTCGAGAACAAAATCGATATCGCAAAGACACTCTTCATTGTTTCCAGCAAATCCGGCAGCACGCTCGAACCGAATATTTTCAAACAGTATTTTTTTGAGGCGACGAGAAGGGTTGTGGGTGCGGATAAGGCTGGCAGCCACTTCATGGCGATCACCGATCCGGGCTCGAAGATGCAGAAGGTAGCCGAAGCAGATCGCTTCCGGCATATTTTTTTCGGACGACCCTCCATCGGTGGCCGCTATTCTGCGCTCTCGAATTTTGGCATGGTACCGGCGGCTGTCATTGGAATCGACACCAAGAAATTTCTTGATCGCTCTCAAGAAATGGTGCGGGCTTGCGGAGCCAGCGTCCCGGTCGAGAGTAATACTGGAGCGGTCCTGGGGATCATTCTCGGCACGGCTGCCGTAAGCGGCCGCGATAAAGTCACGATCATCACTTCGTCAGATATCTCTGACCTGGGCGCATGGCTCGAGCAACTGCTGGCCGAATCGACGGGAAAAATCGGCAAGGGCATTATCCCTGTGGACAGGGAGGAACTGGCTGCGCCAGAGGTTTATGGGAATGACCGCGTCTTCGCCTACATTCACACCGAGTCCGCAAGCGACGCAAAGACCGACGCCAAGCTCGCGGCTCTCGAAAAGGCCGGACATCCTGTGGTGCGAATTGCGATGGCCGATATTTACGATCTTGGAGCGGAGTTCTTTCGCTGGGAAATTGCCACGGCGGTTGCCGGCTCCGTCATCGGAATTAATGCTTTCAACCAGCCGGATGTGGAAGCCAGCAAGATTGTCACCAAAAAGTTGACCTCGCAATACGAAGAAACCGGCTCGCTGCCTCCGGAGAAGCCTGTGCTGGAAGACGGCGGCATCAAGTTGTTTACCGACGACAAAAATGCTGCGGCGCTGGCGAAGGCAGCAGGTGGAGATAAATCTCTTGCTGGATATTTGCAGGCTCATCTCAGTCGCGTTGGTACGGGAGATTATTTTGCCGTGCTTGGATATATCCAGATGAACCAGGATCACGAGGAACGGCTTCAGGCGATCAGGCATGCGGTGCGCAATAAAAAGCGTGTGGCGACCTGCCTCGGCTTCGGGCCACGTTTTCTGCATTCAACCGGACAGGCTTACAAAGGCGGACCAAATTCCGGAGTGTTTCTGCAGATCACGTGTGACGATGCGTTAGACTTGCCGGTCCCGGGGCAGAAATACACTTTCGGCGTGGTCAAAGCGGCGCAGGCGCGTGGCGATTTCCAGGTGTTGGCGGAACGCGGGCGGCGCGCGCTTCGCGTGCATCTCGGGAGCGATGTGGACGCGGGTTTGACGACGTTGGCCGCAGCGGTTCAGAAGGCACTTGCATAGTTTGGAGTGCCGGCGGGACACCGGCGCTACTTTTGGTTCCAGCGTCACTTTCGGTTCCGGTGCTAATTTCATTTCCGGTGGAACGTTCAAGGAGCTAAGCAATGCAGCTAGGTATGGTTGGTCTGGGCCGGATGGGCTCGAACATGACTCGACGCCTGATGCGCGCCGGACACAACCTTGTAGTTTCGGATCTGAGTGCGGACGCGGTTAAGAAACTTGCGGGCGAGGGTGCGAGCGGATCGTCCTCGCTGGAAGACCTGGTAGCGAAGCTCACTCCGCCGCGCGCGGTATGGGTCATGGTGCCATCAGGCGGTCCCACCGAACAGACGGTGCAGAAGCTGGCGCAGCACATGCAAGCCGGCGACGTCATCATCGATGGTGGCAACTCCTACTTCAAGGATGACGTGCGCCGCGCCGGCGAACTCAAAGGCAAGGGAATCCATTACGTCGATGTCGGAACCAGCGGTGGAGTGTGGGGCCTTGAGCGCGGTTATTGCATGATGATTGGAGGACCGAACGAAGCGGTGGAGCGGCTCGATCCCATCTTCAAAACGCTGGCGCCAGGGAAGGGCGATATTCCGCGCACGCCGGGCCGGGAAAAACTTGGCGGAACGGCGGAGGAAGGTTACGTTCACTGCGGTCCTTCCGGTTCCGGGCATTTTGTGAAAATGGTGCACAACGGCATCGAATATGGGTTGATGCAGGCTTATGCGGAGGGCTTCGACATCTTCAAGAATGCCACCAGCAAGGAACTGCCGGAGAATATTCGATATGATCTGAATCTGCCCGACATTGCTGAGGTTTGGCGCCGGGGGAGCGTCGTCAGTTCGTGGCTGCTGGATCTGACGGCGATGGCTTTAGCGGAGAGTCCGACGCTCTCCGAATACGAAGGCTATGTGCAGGATTCCGGCGAAGGACGGTGGACGATTCAAGCCGCGGTTGAAGAGGCGGTGCCGGCGGATGTGTTGACGGCAGCGTTGTATGTGCGTTTCCGATCGCGGCAGCAGCATACCTTTGCCGAAAAAATGCTTTCCGCCATGCGGCAGAAATTCGGCGGGCATGTGGAAGCTGGGGAAGGCGCGGGCGGCGCTGCGACTCATACTAAGAAGACGGCGTAACGCCGTAAGCACGAGTTGAGGATCTTATGACGGCTCAATTAGCGGAGAAACCTACTGCAGCCACGCCCCGCATCGGCAAACAAGGTGATCCTTGTGTGATGGTGATCTTCGGCGCAGCCGGCGATCTCACGGCGCGTATGTTGATTCCCGCGCTTTACAACCTCGCGCGCGCGGATTTGTTGTCGAAGGAGTTCGCGGTGCTGGGCGTGGCCCGGGCGCAGATGTCGGATGAGGATTTTCGTAAACGGATACTCGAAGATGTGAAGGAGTATTGCGGCGACTGCGTGGAAGACTCCCTTTGGGATACTTTCTCGCGCCGCTTCTATTACTTTGCCGGAGACTTCAAAGACGACAAGCTTTATCCAACGATCAAAGAGCAACTAGCGAAGATCGACCGCGATCACTCGACTCATGAGAATTTTTTCTATTACCTGGCGACGGCTCCAAGCTACTTCGGCCCTATCGTGGAGAAGCTGGCGGCCAATGGACTGTTGGACCAAAACGACGGCCACTGGCGCCGTGTAATCATCGAAAAACCCTTCGGCCATGATTTGGAATCGGCGAAGGTCCTGAATCAGCAAATCCTCAAAGTTGCTAACGAAAAACAGATCTACCGCATTGATCATTATCTAGGCAAAGAAACCGTTCAGAACATTATGGCGTTTCGTTTCGCCAACGGAATCTTTGAACCAGTCTGGAACCGCCGTTATATCGATCATGTGCAGATTTCCGTGGCCGAAACTGTAGGCGTGGAGGGTCGCGGCAGCTATTTCGACCAGGCTGGCTCGCTACGCGACATGGTGCCCAACCACATCATGCAACTGATCAGCCTGACGACGATGGAGCCGCCGATTTCGTTCGACGCCAATGCGGTGCGCGATGAGCAGGCAAAGATATTGCATGCGATTCAGCCCATGAGCGATGAGGAAGTTTTGACCCGGGCGGTGCGCGGCCAGTATGGCGACGGAACCGTCGACGGAAAACGGGTTCCGGCCTACCGCAACGAAGAAGATGTCCCTCCCGATTCACGGACCGAGACTTACGTCGCCATGAAACTGCTCATCGATAACTGGCGATGGGCCGACGTCCCTTTCTATCTTCGCACCGGAAAACGCATGCCGGCTCGCAATACTCATATCGTGATTCAGTTCCGGCGTGCTCCGTTCGTGTTGTTCCGTGACACTTCCGTGGAACATCTCATGCCCAACCAGTTGGTGTTGCACATCCAACCCGAAGAAGGAATTTCCCTGCAATTCGCGGCTAAAGTACCGGGCCCGGTGATGCGCCTGGGAACCGTGGACATGAATTTCGAGTATCAGCAATACTTCGGAAAACAGCCCAGCACGGGTTACGAACGCTTGCTGCACGACTGTATGATCGGTGACCAGACGCTGTTTCAGCGTGCCGACATGGTGGAGGCGGGCTGGGCCGTGGTAAATCCAGTACTGGATCTTTGGAAGGCACTGCCGCCGCGCAACTTTCCAAATTACGCAGCGGGGACATGGGGGCCGAAAGATGCTGATGAATTGTTGGAGCGCGACGGTCGGCGCTGGAGGAATTTCGAGAAATGATCCTGGCCGGCGATATCGGAGGAACCAACGCTCGTCTCGCCTATTTTCAAACCCAGAATGGCAATCTGCGTCTGATCTCAGAGCATGTTTACCCAAGCCGGGAGTACAGCGAATTGGGAGAGATCGTCTCCAAATTCCTTAAGGAGAAGAGTGCCCGGCCTGAGGCCGCGTGCTTCGGAATCGCCGGACCAGTGCACAATGGCCGAGTGGAGACCTCAAATCTGCCATGGGTGATCGAGCAGTCGCGCTTGGCGCAACAGATCCAACTTCCCGCCACTCTCCTGATCAATGATCTCGAGGCCAGTGCGTGGGGCATCGGCGCGCTAAACCCGCAAGACCTCACTGCTTTAAATCAGGTAAGCCTGGCTATCGGAAATCAAGCGGTGATCGCGCCCGGAACCGGTTTGGGCGAAGCCGGATTGTTCTGGGATGGAACTCAACATCAGGTTTTTGCCTGTGAAGGCGGGCACGCGGATTTCGCGCCGCAAGGCGATTTGCAGATCGAACTCTTGCGTTTCCTGGCCGTGCGTTACGGCCATGTAAGCTACGAGCGCGTTCTTTCAGGACCTGGGCTGGTGAATGTTTATGAGTTTCTGCGCAGCAAAGGTTGTAGCGAGGAACCGACAGGATTTGCCGCACAACTTGCCGGAGCAAGTGCAGCCGCTGCCATATCCCACGCCGCGCTGGCCGGGACCAATCCTTTAGCTGTGGCTGCGCTCGATCTCTGGATATCGGTTTATGGAGCGGAAGCCGGAAACCTGGCGCTGAAAACGATGGCAACCGGAGGGATTTTTCTTGGCGGCGGAATCTCACCCAAGATCCTTCCCAAGCTCATGGGGCCGGGTTTTATGAAGGCTTTTCTCGAGAAGGGCAGATTGCGCCCGCTGCTCGAGGGCATTCCAGTGCAGGTTATCACCAATGACAAAGCTGGCTTACTGGGCGCGGCCCGATGTGCGGCGACGAAATCTAACCCCGTACTGGCGGGCGCGTCGTGAGCCCGTCTGTTGAGGTTCGCAGGCTAACCACTCCGCAGGATCTTTTTCAAGCCGCCGCGGAGGAAGTGATACGCGCCGCTACCGAAGCAATCGCCCAACGCGGGCGCTTTACAATTGCGCTTTCCGGCGGTTCGACTCCGAAAAGTCTCTACAATCTGATCGCAGCCAATGCCAGCGCCAGTCTTCCGTGGGAGAAAATATTTTTCTTCTGGGGCGATGAACGCCATGTTTCTCCCACCGACGCGGAAAGCAATTACCACATGGCGCAGGAGACCCTCCTGTCGAAAGTTCCGGTGCCGGCAGGGAATATTTTTCGCGTCCCTACCGAGAATCCGGATGCCTCCGCGGTAGCCGCCGCCTACGAACAGACTCTGCGAAAATTTTGGGCCGCGGAGCTGGGAGAATTTCCCCGCTTCGATCTGATCCTGCTGGGTATGGGGCCAGACGGGCACTGCGCCTCACTTTTTCCGGAGACCGCCGCGTTACAGGAGAAATCGCGCCTGATAGTAGCGAACTGGGTGGAGAAATTCCAAACCAACCGGATCACATTTACCCTGCCGCTGTTGAACGCGGCTCGGGAGGTGATGTTCCTGGTCAGCGGAACCGACAAGGCACCGGCTTTGCGTGAAGTTTTGGAAGGGAAAGCCCCGGGTGAGAAATTTCCCTCGAAACTGGTCAAGCCAAGCGACGGCAAGCTGATCTGGTTGGTGGATCGGGCCGCAGCCAGTGAGTTATCTCCGACTGCCTGAGCAACCCAGTGCAGCGGGATCTGTTATGCGCGCCAGCCGCTGATTTCCTTCAGCCCTTTGCCCCGGGCATGTTCAAAGAGCCGCACGCGGTGGCGGGAGTGCTCGAACTCGTGGATATCAGCCCATACTTCGGCTCGCCAGCTCTTGTCGTGGGTTGCGGAAGCCCCACAGGTGGCGCAACGAGTGTGCAGGCTGACCATCGAAGACGTGCCGGCGCTGGCGCCGGGCAGTTCCAGAAAGATGCAGCGAACCTCCTGGATCTCTTCGTTTTCATCGAGCAGGTGCTCATAACGCAACAAATAGCTGAATCCCAGCTTTTGCGCTTCGACTTCGGCCTCATCCCGGGTATGAAAAGGGCCGTATTCAGCCCGCAGCTGCTCGGTAGAATCGCAAGCCATCCAGAAAATCTCTTTATATGCCATGCCATCACGCCTGGAATTGAAAACCCCGCCAATTTCTCGCGTTTCGCTTAGGGTCGAGGCTGCCGATGCAATTTAGAGGCCGACCACAGGAGTTGGCGATCCATTTTTTTCAATAGGTTACGAGCTAGTCCTTTTCCGTCTGGCCGAGTAGAAGAAACCTTTTGCAGAAAACAGCCTGTGGGTGCCGGGAGTTTTACCGCAAGCAACGGAATCAGGCCGAGAATAACGCTCCTGCTGCGCTTCGCCCGATTGTGAAACGTCGTTCGGCAGCGTCGGTGGACAGCAAGGTAGTGAAAGTCAGATGCTAACCCGCCGCAGCCCGCCCCACGGAGAAGCCCGGACGATCCGTTCCCAGCCAGTTCTTCCCGCCATGGCTGGCGACGTACATCGCCAGCTCCAAGCGGCTCCAAACCCCCAGCTTGTCGAATGTACTTCGCAGATGATTCTTGATCACCTGCTCGGTGGTGCCCAGGAGTTTGCCGATTTCGCGGTTCGTTAGGCCCTGCCAGACCAGGTCGGCAACTTGAATTTCCTTCGTTGTCAAACGCTCTCGCGGCATCATTGAATCACCTCCCGATTTTCGAAAGCTGCGATCGCCAGCCTCACCCGCTTGCGCCCGTCGCGGATTCCAGCGCGTAGAAAGAGGGTTCGCAGGTGTTGCTTAACGGTGCGTGGACTAATGCTCAACTGGCCGGCGATTTCCTTGTTGCTGCATCCCTGGACCAGCAAGTTGAGCACCTGCTGGTCTCGCGGCGTGACCTTGATTCCATTGAGATCCATCATGAAGTTCCTCTCCGATCGGTTCGAGTCTTGTTGATCTTGCTGCCATTTCCGCTATAGCATCTGTTTCGCCAAACTTTCGCTTATGCTTTACCCTGTGGCAAGGTCTTGCGGCTACTTACACTTAGGGATAAAGACCTCAGCTTGCAGAAGAGAATTGGGAACGGCGTGCTAGTCTCGACCGTCCCGGATTGGGAAAGAACGCCCGGCCTCTCTCTGGCCATGCACGATGAAATTCACCTATGCCCGGCAGCACGGAGCGAGAGAAAGCGTCGTCCTAAAGATGGGATCCGATGGCAAGGCTCGAGAGTTACCCATCTGTGTCACCCATTTACGAGGGTCTCAGCTCCGAATGATTTACCGCGAAGGTTACCCGTACAGAGGGAAGCTTGAGTCTGCCGCGACACAAAGGTAAGTTTCCCACGATGGGTCAAACGCTTCAGGCCCGCTTCAATTTGGAGTGGCGCTGGGCAATGCTGTCGCTTTTTGCACAAGCCGCCTTCAGGACAGGTTCGAATCATGCGCCTACCGAGGAAGATAGCCATATCCCGCATCCTATAAGCTGCTATTGAGCCCCCAGAGTCTATGCTGACCGGCCAACTCGATGTATACGCAAAAAGATATATGCAAAATGTACGGATTGGTCGTGGCTGGCAAGGGCTGGAGTCATTCACAAAAAGCCGCTTGCATTTTCTCTGGGCAGTATCCTTCGCAGTGTGAATATGCGGCGAAGCGCAATCCTGATGGGCTTCTTTATCTTATTCACCGTTGCCCCTATGTTCGCCCAAGGGGGTCCTCCCTACTACACCAACGATCCGGGCACGCCGGGCAATCTGAACTGGGAAATCAATCTGGGCTACATGCCTTTCCTCTATAGCGACCAGTCGGTATCGCATACCCCGGACGTTGATATCAATTTTGGCATTGGCGATCGCATCCAACTCACCTACGAGAATGCGTGGCTGCGCGTTCAAAGTCCCTCTTCCCCCGCCAAGTATGGAATGGGTCAGTCCAACCCCGGGGTAAAGTGGCGCTTCTACGACAAAGGGGAGTCGGGGCTTAACATTTCTGTTTTCCCGCGACTCTTCCTGAATGACCCCAACGATGCGGTACGCCGTGGCATCACTCCGGCAAGCGAATCTTTCCTTCTTCCCATCGAATTCTCGAGAAGGATTGGTCCGGTCGATGTGAATTACGAGATGGGCTATCAGTTTGTCCACAAAGGGCCGGATGGCGGATTTCTAGGGCTGGTGGTGGGACGCGACGTCACCCAAAGCTGGAACTCGACATGGAGTTCTACTACCAACACACGTTTCATCCGTCGGCGAACCAGCCCACGATGGATTTTGGCGCCCGTTATAAACTCCATCGTCCGGTCATCCTTCTCTTCATGGCAGGACGAAGTCTTGAAGCCTCAGGCAGCGGTCAATCCTATTTCCTCGGCTATTTCGGTATCCAACTTCTGTTGCCTCCAAGGTCCTACAAGGCGGATTTACCGGAATGTACGGGAGGAAATTGATACCGGGCTCGTTTGCCGGTTGAGGGCACAAACGTAAAGCTGGATTCCCTTTGTCCGACAGTGGGAATAGAAGCTTTGAACCCCGCAAGGTTTGAAATGAATTCTCTTTCGCATGAATTGCACTAGAATCAGTTTAGATTCTTTCCGGGGCTGCGGGCGTTCCGCCAAAAAAGCGAACAGTGAGTGACGAGAAGAAAAAATCCGGTCTCGACGAGCGGACTTTTGGAAAGCTTCTGGAAGCTGCCTACCTGCTGCAAGAGCAAAATCGCCAGGTGCGCCAGATGGAGAAAGGCCTCGACGCGGACGAGGAACGGACAGTGCAACCGGAGAAGGAAACTGAAAAAACGCTAAAGAGCCGGAATCCCGCGGAGGAGACTTCACGGATCATTCCTGACTATGCGGTAACCCTGGCTGAGATCGTGGAAACACAGCGCCAGATCCAGATTCGGAATCTTGACGCGGACCAGGCCATGGCGCTCGTCTGCGAAAGCGCGGTTCGCTTTGCCGCCGGCAGCGGCGCGGCCATAGCAACCTTGGAGGGGAAAACCATTCGCTACCGCGCCTGCGTGGGCGCTCCAGCACCTCCCTTAGGAACCGAAGTCCCACTGGAAACGGCGCTTTGCGCCAGTTGTGTGCGCAGCGGTGATGTCGTGCGCTTGCCGAACGTGAAAACGGCGGCTGCCGTCGATGCCGAGCTGTGCCGCAAGCGCGGGATTGAATCGCTGATCGCAGTTCCGATCTACCGCGATGGCAATACCGCAGGCGGACTGGAACTTTACTTCGATCGATGCAACGGCTTTGCCGAGCAGGACATTCACACCTGTCAACTGATGGCAGGACTGGTGACCGAGGCGCTGGGCCGGGACGCAGGGCTGGCGCTCAGAAAATCCATGGCGGCGGAGCGCTCTTCGATGCTGGCCGCGATTGAAAAAATTAAGCCGAACCTGGCCGCATTAGCGAGTGGCCATTCCGCTGTCCGCGCGAATGAAGCGGCCAGCGACAAGAGTCCGATGACTGCCAGTAAGAAGGCCGATGCAGCGCCAGCCAGCGCCACGGAGAGCACCGCATGCTGGAAGTGCGGCAATGGGCTGATCGATGAAGAACAATTTTGCGGCAAGTGCGGGGCTCCGCGCATTGGTGAGAGCGATTCTTCCACACTGCAGAGCAAGCTGGCATCGGCCCTGCACATGCACCAGGCGAGTCAAGACCTTCCCTTCACGCCTTTGCCGGAACACGTCCTCGACTTTACCGAGCCAAGTATAGACCGGGCCGTTGAGGTGGACCCAGCTGAAAGTTCCGCCGAGTTTGCCCAGTCTTTTTCTCTCCCGCTGCTGCAAGAGCCGGTTCTGAACGGAGAGGCGGCGCTGGAAGAAAGCGATGCGCCACCGGGGGAATCCGCCGCTACCGAGGAAGCTGAAGAAAACAACCCAGCACTGGCATCCGAAGAATTGCAGAGCGCGCCGCACGATCTCGCAAGCACTTCCAAGACACTCGCGCCGGCGACGCAACCAGACGCTCCATGGAGTTCGGCCGCGAAAGCCCGCAGTTTTCTGGAGTCGCTGAGCCAGACACGCTCCCCCGGTGGCTTCGCGCGCTTCTGGCGAGCGCGGCGCGGAGATTTTTATCTCGCCGTCGCCGTAATTCTGGTTTTGGTCGCCATTCGCTGGGGAATGCTGTCGAACCATTCTGTGCGCGCTACAGACGGGGCGCCCACAGCGGCGGGAAATGCGCTGCGGCATAAACCGCCGGCGGACAATCTTTCCCTGTTCGATAAACTGTTGGTCAATTTAGGATTGGCCGAAGCCCCGGAAGCGCCGGAATACAAGTATCTCGGGAATCCGAGCACCCAGGTGTGGATCGATACTCACACAGCTCTCTACTATTGCCCAGGCTCCGAACTGTATGGAAAAACGCCGAAAGGCAGATTCACCAGTCAGCACGAAGCTCAGCTGGACCAGTTCGAACCTGCGTCCCGCAGAGCGTGCGATTGAAGCGAATTAGTGGTTCCCGGCAAGGAATTGACAACCTTGTTTGCCGGGAGTGCAATCATACCTATCGCCTTCTTGGGGAGACATAACGGTGGCCCAACCGACAAACGACACTAAAGCCGGAGCTGGTATCTTGCCGGATACGGAGTTGAATCCGCTGGTCAATCCCCTCCTGGCCGCGCATATGGGACGGTGGGCAGAAGTCTATTTCACCAGTCCGCCGGAAAAGCGCGCTCAGGCGGTTTCTGACCTGGTTCGCGAGTTGTCGAATGAGTCGCCTTCAATGCCAGCTGCCCTTGCAACTTCGGGCGGGAAGAATATCTGGCCGAATGATGAAGACGAGATCAAAGAAATTTCATCGCCGGATTCTCATGCCGCTGCGGAGCGGGACATAGTCGCGTGCGAATCCTGCGGACACCAAAACGCTGCCCCGCAAAGATTCTGCGGCATGTGCGGCGCTCCTCTACCATCTTCGTCGGAGCCACTGCAACCATTCGAGGAACCGGAGCCAATCGCGCCAACTCAGTGGCATGAAGCCGATGCGCTGCCAACGGATATTCTGCAGCAACATCCCGGGTCGGCGACTACGATTGTGCCGGTGCCAGACCGCTACGCGCCTCCGAACCTGCCCTGGCCACCGCCGCTAGAAAACACTCCGGCGGAATTCAGCATGCTGTCCGAATATCAGTCAGAGCCTGCTCGGCATCCCTACAGAATTTATGTGGGATTGTTTGTGGCCATCGTGCTGGGCTTGCTGGTTTATGTAACCTGGCGAAATAATTCGGCGTTTTGGAGCAGTGGAACCGCGCCAGCCGCACTTCCTCAGGCAGTGCCGGCGGCGAAACCGGAAGTCCCTGCGCTGGCGCCAGCGGCGACCGGTGCGCAGCCTAATGCCACGCCCATTAATACGCGGGCGAATGCTCCGATTCATTCCGCTGCGCCAAGTCAGAATCGAGCTGCGGTTTCTCCTGGGAATGATGGAAGGTTTGAGGGTCGAAGCTTCCCGCCACCAGCAAAAAGCCGCCCGAGTCCCGCGGGGGCCGCAGCCTCTGCGAATCCGACCGCAAACCTGCCGGGACAGAGCGGGGCGGAAGAACTGGCTCTCGCGGAAAAATACTTGAATGCCGGGCCGGGTACGGCCCGGGACAGTCAACAAGCCGCCATGTTGTTATGGAAGGCTGTGGCTAAACAGAACTTGACCGCAACTTTACTCTTATCCGACCTATACCTTCGGGGAGACGGAGTATCTAAAAGTTGCGATCAAGCTCGCTTGTTGTTGGACGCCGCCGCCCGGAAGGGTGCAGCCGCTGCTGGAGAACGACTGCGTAACCTACAGGCATTCGGTTGCCGCTAGGGCGAACAACCGACACCCAGTTTCTCAGGCAATTGCAGATGGAAATCCAGCGTTTGGCCTGCGCGATTCATACCACAAGGCCAGCTCTACCCGGTTCCAAAGCCCGAGCTTGTCATAAATAACACGCAGATAATTCTTCACCACGTGTTCGGTTGTGCCAATGGCATCCGCCACATCTCGATTTTTCAAGCCTTGAGCGACTAGTTCGATGACACGGTGTTCTCGCTCGCTCGGGATGCGGTTTCCGTAGCGTTCGTAAGGGAACATGACTGCCTCCGATATAAGAGTGTTGCGAGTTTTACTCGCTTGATTCCGTCGGTGATTCCGAAACGGAGAAAAAGCCGGTTGAAGTGAGCCTTCACAGTTCTACGAGCCATTTTGAGCTGTTTGGCGATTTCGGCGTTATCGCAACCTTGCAACAACAGTTCGACGATTTGCTTTTCGCGCGGTCCTAGGCGAACGGACTGCTCGCTCATCACTTTTCCTGCCCCCTGGTCTAAATAGTTCCGGCAACACTGCACAGCTGGATTGTTTGCATATTTCCTAGCATCTACCATGCCACTTTGGCGGCTGGAGGGATGTGATTAATGACCAACCATTCCCACAGGCACGGGTTTCACAAGAAAACGGAGCGCTACCGTACAAAGCGAAGGCTGCCAGGTTCACTCACGCAGTTTCGTCGAACGATCGAAATTGCGCGCGAACAGCGGCGGAAACGCGCCTGAGGCCGCGTTTTTCGAGGCATGGGGAGCTGAGGATAACTCAGACGCGGGTAAGGCTCGCCGGGGCCGAGTTTGCGGCGGTCGAGATTTTTTTTATCCAGACGCGAAGATTTTCCTCGGCCGGAACTGCGGTCTCAGGTAAATACCCTAGGAGGAAACTACAGTGTACTACTGATACACCCTGAAGATTTTACATCTTCCGATGGAAAGACCACCTTAGGGGCGGCGGTTGCACGCAAGCCACCAAATTTACGAAGTGGCGATAATTTCGAGGAATTTTCCGCAATTCCGGAATCGTCTCCCATCTTTCTCAGGCCTCGCTTAGCGGCACTCAGCGCTCGGTAGAAGAAACCGGCCGCGTATTTTGCAATTCGCTCAATACTTTTCCATTACACTACTCTGCAAAGCAATGAAACTTTCCGTCATCATGCCGGTGTATAACGAACGTGCCACGCTACGGCAGGTGGTTGAGAGAGTGCTTTCAGTAGCGCTTAACATTGAATTGATCTGCGTGGACGACGGATCCTCCGACGGCTCGCGGGAGATGCTCGCGGAGTTACAGGTGGAGCATCCGGAGGTTCGAGTGCTGCTGCAGCCCAGGAATATGGGCAAGGGCGCGGCTCTGCATCGCGGCATTCAGGAAGCCACGGGAAATTTCGTCATCATCCAGGATGCCGACCTCGAGTACGATCCGGCGGAATACACGGTCCTGTTGGAGCCGCTTTTGGAAGACCGCGCTGACGTGGTTTACGGCTCAAGGTTTCTTTCCGCCCGGCCTCATCGCGTACTTTACTTCTGGCACTCTGTAGGCAATTGGATTCTCACGTTGCTTTCCAATGCGCTCACCAACATTAACCTCAGCGATATGGAAACCTGTTATAAAGCCTTTCGGCGCGAAGTGATCCAGTCGATTCCTTTGGAGGAGAAGCGCTTCGGTTTCGAGCCCGAAATCACGGTGAAGATTGCGAAACGCAAGCTACGTATTTATGAAGTCGGTATCAGCTACTGGGGCCGTACCTATGAAGAAGGCAAGAAAATTCAATGGAAGGACGGAGTGCGCGCACTCTGGTGTCTGGTGAAATACTGCATCACGGAACCCGCGGTTCGACCTAACCAAGTCGTCGAGACGGATCGGGCCTCGCTTCCGGCTCCTACCGTCCAAAACCAAAAATAGACGCCTGCCCTCCGAGGAAGGGATCCATCCCCAGATGATCAGTTTTTCTTCGTGACGCGCGGCGTAGTGGAATTGGGCGTGCGAGCATTAGGCGTATCAGCTTGCTTTCCACCCACCGGCTTCTGATATTTGTAATCAATCGGAGCGCTATTACCCGCTGACGTCTCAGCCGGTTTCGCTGAGGAAGCACTTTTCCGCGGGCTCGGGGCGACAGTTTCAGGGTTATTGCTCAGAACAATTTTTTGCCGCTCCAGCCGGCCGAGTTCCGCGTTTGTACTCGCTTTGCCGGCGGGCTTTTGTGGCATCACAACCGACGACCTGTGCTGGGCTGGCGTGGCGGATTTCTCGGTCAGCGGTTTGGTTACCGTCTTAAGAGGGTCAGGCGGTGGCGCTGGAGACAGGCGGGATGTGGAACTCTGCGCAGTGGCCAAACATGCCCAGGCGGTTGCGAGGACGAACCAGGAGGCAACTTTGCATTTCATCATGGAGAATCTCCGCCCGCGGCTTTCGAATTAAGCGGTCTTCCTAATTAGAACACGTTTTTCCCCGAGTGGAGTAGTCAGAAGGTAACCCTTGAGCGGTTACGGGTTCTGTGGGTTACGCTCGAGTGCTCCCGCTATTATGGATAAGGGTTATCCGGCGAACGTCGAAACCTGAATACCGCTTTGAGCCACACCATGAACATTACGGATGCAGGCTTCCGTATGCCGCACATCGAACTCGCGGAAGATGAAGTACAACTCTGGCGAGTTGATCTGGAAGCCATTCGCAGCCACGAATCCCGTTGGCAGGAGATGCTTTCCTGCGACGAAACAATCCGGGCTGCCCGATTTCACTTTGCCGCCGACCGTCAACTCTTTGTTGCATCGCGCGCGTGGTTGCGCACGATTCTGGCAGCATTTTTGGTTACCCAGCCCTCCAAGCTGAACTTTTCTTACTCAAAATACCAGAAGCCCTTTCTTGGTCCCGGTAATGCCGAGAGTGGCATTACTTTCAATGTTTCCCACTCCGGCGGAATTGCGCTCTACGCTTTTGCCCGTCGTCGTGAGATCGGAGTGGACGTAGAACAGATTCGCCGCGATATCGATGTGGAATCCATTGCCCACCGATTTTTTTCCCCCTCCGAGCGAAAGCAACTTGGCGCGTTGCCGGAGTTCGAGAAGGTAGATGCTTTTTTCCGCTGCTGGACCCGGAAGGAGGCCTACATCAAGGCAATTGGGGAAGGATTGTCGCTTCCTCTCAGCCAATTCGATGTGTCCCTCGAGGCTCTGGAAAAAGACGCGCTACTCGCCACCCGGCCTGACAGTTCAGAGGCCGAACAATGGATGATTCGAGAGGTATCCGGCGGCGCCGGATATAGCGCAGCGCTGTGCGTTCGCGGGCGGGATTGGCGATTAACTCACTGGCGTTAGGTCCCGTCTTCTCCGCTTCGTGGAACTAGGCTAGCCAATGTTGCAATTCTTTTCACATCAAACACAGCTAATTGACTTGCCCATTGATCGCGCCGGGGAAAACTGTTCCCTTTCATTTCATTCCACGATTATTCGGAGAAAGCTAAGGTCCTCCAATTGCTGCAGTACCTGGTTATTCGCGAGGACCAATCCGTTTTTCCAGAGCCGCCAGGAAGTGATACTCTGTTGCATAAGTCTCGGGGGCTTTTCCTTCCCCTAGCATCTGCAGTCGATTCTGCTTCAGCACGGTGATACCGGATTGAATCCAGCCAAATACGATAAAGATAATAGACATTAAATATTCCAGGAGGCAGAGCACTTGACCGCTTCAACCAGCCATCTCATCCCGCCGCACGGCGGAGAACTGATCAACCTCATTGCGGCATCGCAACGAATCGCAGAATTGAAGGGCCACTCCAAAGAATGGCCTTCGTGGGATCTGACGGGCCGCCAGCTTTGCGATCTGGAGCTGCTGATTACCGGCGGATTTTCTCCACTGCAGGGTTTCATGACGCGCGCCGACTATGAGAGCGTCTGCCACAACATGCGGCTGGCCAGCGGCGTAATTTGGCCCATGCCAATCACGCTCGACGTTACCCAGGAGTTCGCCAAGAAACTGACGGCAGGCAGCAGCAAGATCGCGTTGCGCGACCCCGAGGGCGTCATGCTTGCCGTGTTGCATGTGGAAGATGTATGGCAACCGGATCGCAAAGAAGAAGCGAAGGCGGTCTTCGCGAGCACCAGTGTGGCTCATCCTGGCGCTGATTACGTTATCAACAAATCCAATCCCTGGTATGTGGGAGGAAAGATCGAAGGAACCCAGATTCCTTCCCACTACGATTTTCGCAGCTTGCGTTTGACTCCAGCCGAAGTGCGTGCGGAATTTGGCCGTGAGGGTTGGCGCCGCGTAGTCGCGTTCCAGACGCGTAACCCCATGCACCGGGCCCACGTGGAACTTGCATTTCGCGCGGCTAAACAAGTTGAAGCCAACCTGCTGATCCATCCCGTCGTTGGTATGACTAAACCCGGCGATGTGGATTACTACACGCGCGTGCGCTGCTACCAATTGCTGCTGTCGAAGTTTCCCCAATCGACCGCGAAACTTTCCTTGCTGCCGTTGGCTATGCGCATGGGCGGACCGCGCGAGGCCATCTGGCATGCCATCATCCGCAAGAACCACGGCTGCTCCCACTTTATCGTGGGCCGCGATCACGCTGGACCGGGCAAAGATACCGATGGCAAGCCCTTCTACGGGCCCTACGAAGCGCAGGAAGTTTTCAAGAAGCACGAAGCCGACATCGGCGTCACCATGGTTCCCTTCAACATGATGGTCTATCTCGAGGACCAGGACAAATATGTTCCTGATGACGAGGTTAAGAAAGGTGATCGTGTACTCAACATTTCCGGGACGGAACTTCGGCAGCGTCTGAATGAAGGCCGTGAGATTCCTGCATGGTTTACTTATCCGGAAGTAGTGGCCGAATTGCGCAAAAGTTTCCCGCCCCGTCATAAGCAGGGCGTGACCATTTTCTTCACCGGGCTTTCAGGCTCAGGAAAGTCCACGATCGCAAACGTTTTGCTGACGAAATTCCTGGAGACTGGCGGCCGTCCAGTTACGTTGCTTGACGGCGATCTGGTACGTAAGCATCTTTCTTCCGAACTGGGATTCTCGAAAGAACACCGCGACATTAACATCCGCCGCATCGGCTATGTGGCATCGGAGATCACCAAGAACGGCGGCATCGCGATCTGTGCGCCCATCGCTCCTTACGACGCCACGCGAAAACATGTCCGGCAGATGATTGAACCTTACGGAGGCTTCATTCTGGTGCACATTGCCACGTCCGTGGAAGTCTGCGAGCAGCGTGACCGCAAGGGCTTGTACGCCAAGGCGCGTGCGGGGATACTGAAGGAGTTCACGGGAATTTCTGATCCCTACGAAGCTCCGACTGACGCGGATGTCGTCATCAACACCGGCGAGCTGTCTGCCGAAGAGGCGGCGCAGGAAATTATTCTTCACCTGGAACGCGAAGGCTTTATTGGCACAGCGGCGGAGTCGGCATAAACGCTCTCCGGTCGAAGCCAGAATTCGACTGAGAGGCTGAGGCCGGTACTGTCATGGATTTGCTGATCAAGAGCTTGATCGGTTTTGGAGTTGGGACCCTCATCGGAATGACGGGAGTCGGGGGCGGTGTTTTGCTGCTTCCGATTCTTATTTTTGGTTTGGGAGTTCCTCCTCTACGCGCCGTGGGCTCGGATGCGCTGTTCAACTTCGTCACAAAAATTGGCGCCAGTATCGTCCACCTGCGCAAGGGTACGGTTCGACGCAAGGTTGTTCTGGCCCTGGCCGCCGGCAGCGCGCCCGGATCATTCTTGGGCGTTAGTTTCTTAGTTCATTTGCGCAACGTTTATGGCAATGGAGTAAATCACTTCATCACAGTCGCTGTCGGAGTTCTGCTGATTTGCATTCCCACTTTCCTGTTCTTTCAGAAGAAAATCGAGGACCACGTCGCGGTGCGTCCACCAACGATAACGTCGTTCGTCTGGATGTCCCTGATTGGTTTAGTGGCTGGATTTCTGGTGGGCATCACTTCCGTTGGCTCGGGCAGCATCGTCATGATGATGCTTTTGTTGTTTTACAGTTTTCAGCCGAAGGTCATGGTAGGTACGGATATTGTCCACGCCCTCCTTCTCACCGGAGTAACCAGTCTTCTGCATTTTCGTATGCACAATGTGGATGTGCATCTGGTGGGGGCGCTCTTGCTCGGTTCCGTACCTGGAGGCCTGGTGGGTTCTTACTTAAGTACGCGGGTTCCGGTGCCGTGGCTCCGAAGAATTCTGTGCGCCGTGCTACTGGCAACGGGCGCACGAATGCTGATGGCTTGATAAAAAGATTATGCACTCAACTTCTTACGCTTCCATACTGCAACGCATACACGCCGCGCTTGAGGCCTCGCGCGCAGTTTTCGCCGGCTTCACTCCGGGAGAGATCGAGACGGAATACAAGACTGGCCACGATCCCGTCACCGAAGCAGACCGTGCGCTCGATGCCGTTCTGCGTAAGGAACTGCTCCGTGACGGAGAGGGCTGGCTCTCCGAAGAAAGTGTGGACGATCCCATCCGCCTGCAACGATCTCGGGTTTGGGTGGTCGACCCTCTCGATGGCACGCGGGAATTCGTCAAGGGCATCCCGGAATTCTGCGTTTCAATTGGCTTCGTTGAGAATGGCCGCCCCGTGGCTGGCGGAATCTACAATCCGGCCACCGATGAAACTTTTCTGGGATCGATCGATTCCGGCGTTGTTTATAACGGAAAGCCTGCGCTACCCAGCCAGCGCAAAAGTCTGGAAGGCGCTCTGGTTCTTGCCAGCCGCAGCGAAGTGAAACGCGGCGAATGGAAGCCATTTGAGAATGCTAATTTTAAGATTCGTCCGATGGGCTCAGTCGCCTACAAACTGGCTCTCGTCTCGGCGGGACTGGCCGATATAACTTTTACGCTGACGCCAAAGAATGAGT
>JBAVGI010000409.1:0-5071 GCA_049684755.1 Candidatus Sulfotelmatobacter sp. | reverse complement strand
CGCCGTCGAAGTGGACGAGCCCGTAGCCCGCAGCCAGCGTCAACGAAGATTTGGGCGTGAGGGACTCGACGATGTCCGCCAACCCCAAATTCGTAATCCGTGGCACCTGGCCCAGAGAAACACCTTCTCCCCCGGCAAAGGCGTTATCGCTCTCTCCGGCGAAGGCGTTGGCTCCCAGCAGTCCTGTGCCCATGCTGCCCATGCCTAAGTTGTAGGCGCCACTTCCGCCATAGGCGGCGAAGCCGAAGGCGCCTTCCGGCAGATAGCTGAAGGCGTCTCGAATCGCCAGCTGGCCGCGCTTCCAGTTGATGCGGTTGTCGATATCGAATTGCTGCAGTTGTTGCAGTCCAATGCCGGCCACGTTGTAGTACGACACTCCGCCGATGTAGTCCGCCGCTACGTCATAGTTTCTCCATAGCTTTTGCAGGGTCAGGCTTCCCAAGCCTCGCGTGACCAAACCGGTCGATGACCCTCCGACAGTATTCGCCGCGTTGGAATCGACCGACTCGCTGAAATGCAGGCCGGGCAAGAGAAAGCTCTCGGGTGCCGCATGAGGTTCCAGTCCCGGCTGGTCGATGGCGGAAATAGGCGGATTTTCGCTTACTGGCGGCGCAGGATTGTCCTGCCCGAAGGCCGGCACCGGCGTCGGAGCTGGAGTCTGATTCTCGTCGCTCTGCGCCCAGGCCACGCTGACCGAAAGCAGGCTCAAAGTCAGCGTGATTAGGATTTGGCCTTTACTCATTTTCGATTCCTCTCGAACGTTTTTGCCAGGCTCACGGTACAACGATCGTGTCTCCCGGTTTCAGCGTGATATTTTGCTGCATGCTGCGGCCCTTGATTGCGTTCTTGTAGTTAAACGGCAATTTGGTCTGCTTCCCATCGATTACGCGCAGCAGATAAATTGCCTTGAGGTTGGCAAACTGGGTGAAGCCGGCACTGGACAACGCCTGCAGCACTGTCATACCGGGTAATAAAGGCATCGCCCCGGTGTGGACGACCTCGCCGAGCACATAAATCCGCTGGCTGTTCATCGCCGTCACTACCACCGTAACCCGCGGATCCTCAATGTATTTTTTCAGTCTGTCTCGGATCGAAGCTCCCAGCTGCATCGGGGTCATGCCGGCCGCCTGAACGTCGTCCAGCAAAGGCATCGAAATTTTGCCGTCAGGCCGCACCGGCAAAGTGACACTCATGTCGGGTTCTTTCCAAACGGAGATTCGCAGCGTATCGTCCGCCCCGATGACGTAGTCCGAGCGACCACCGGGAGCGGATGCCTGAACCTCCGGAACAGCCGGTTGCGCCTGCTTCGGAGCGTTCGTATCCTCTTGGGCCCACATGCCGATGGCTATGAAACCTAACATTGCCAGGCAGGCAAGCTTCGTCACTTTCTTCATGCGCTCTCCTATGAGCATGAAACATGCGCTAAGCATTTCAACGCTCATTCGTTCAGGAGGCCCGGTACTCAGAGCATCCCATCTGTTTCAGTTTGTACAGTAAAGCTTTGTAACTGATCTGAAGATCCTGCGCGGCGCGGCGGCGATTCCAGCGGGTCCGGGTGAGCGCTCGCAGAATCAACTCCTTCTCCATCTCCCGGGAGGCAGCACGAGCCGCCTGCTTCAGCGAAATCCGCCCACCGTTGGTTTCAACGTGGGGGCGCCGCAGCATGGCGCGCAAACCGCCCATGGCGACGTTTTCGTCCCCAAGAGCCACGATGGCTTTCGCTGCATTTTCCAGCTCCCGCACATTGCCCGGCCAAGAATATTCCTGGAACAGGCGCTGCGTCTCTTCACTGAGCGCCGGCACCGTCCGCTGAAAATCACGGCCGAATTTCCCCAAAAAGTGTTCCATCAGAATAGGGATGTCTTCCCGACGCTGGCGCAGTGGCGGAATCCGCAAACACACGCCGCTGATTCTGTAATACAAATCTTCCCGGAGATTCCCCGCCTTCACTTCCGCTTCCAGGTCGCGGGCGCTGCCGCAGATGAGCCGGACTGGAGCTTGCTCTCCGTTTCGAGAACTTTCCTGGCTTAAGATCTGCAGCAACCGCGCCTGATCCCGTGCGCTCAATTCTGCAATTTCCGCCAGAAAAACCGTCCCTTCGCCTTGGAAACCATCATGAATGGCCGGATTTCCCAACTCCGCTGACTTTACGTTCAAGCAGGAAAAGAGATGAAGATTTTTCCCTCTTCGGCGGGAAAGCTCGTGAATACGCCGGGCGGTCGCCTTCTTGCCGGCCCCGTTCTCGGCCAGTAGCAACACTGGAACTTCGCTCTGCGCAACCTCCCGCATCACGGCTTCTACGCTGCGCATGCTCGGACTAACCCCCTCCACGAACTCGTCGCCAGGGTGCAGCGCAGGACTTATACGCGCCGAGCTTTGGAGAAAACTTGGTTCCATCTTACGGCCTACTCTCAAGGGACGGCCAGACTCAACAGGTCACCCTTATAACCCGACTACAGGAAAGCACGACGCATGCCATCCTTTTCAACATGCGCGGACCCGTGTTCCATCCAGTTTGCACCCTCTTTTCAATAGCTTAGAGCTCATAGCCCGCCTCCAAAGGAGAAAAAAGCTTTCCCCTAGTACGCTACAACGTTCCGCACAAAAGGGAAAGTATTTACCCACTTGGCAGTAATCTGTCTGGTGACCGATCCGCCTGTTCTTGGGAGAATGTTTCCCGTATTCCTCTCGTAATGTTGCAAAAGCATCATGAAAGCAGGTAGGGACACCTGCCGTAAGCAATCGCGGTAATCGGCACTACTGCAACCTTCGCCCAAAAAGTTTGAGCCTCGATCATTCTTGGAATTTTAGGTTAGACTGATATCAGTGGCATCGCAAACCATGGATTATCTTCTGGGTCGAGCGATTCGAACGTTCTGGCGCGAGGGACGAAAGAAGTCATGAATCAATCCAGTCGCTGGCGTTTTGCTCTTGCCGCGGGCGTAATGGCCCTTACTGCAATTCTCCTGCAAGCGCGCAGCCGCACTGAGACCATCCCGCCACGCCAGCCACTCTCATCGTTTCCCGCCCAAATGGGGAATTGGAGCGGGAAAGACATTCCTCTGGATAAGGAAACTCTGGATGTTCTAGGTGCCGGCGAGTTCCTGGTACGCGACTACCGTGACCCAGGCAGCGATCTGCCGTACGTGGATCTGTTTCTCGCTTATTTTCCCAGCCAGCGTGCCGGGGATACGATACACTCCCCCAAACACTGTCTCCCTGGGGCGGGATGGAGTCCGGAACGAAATGACCAGGTCACAATTTCTCTGCCCGGGCACTCCCCGTTCCCGGCAAATCGCTACGTCATCGCCAGAGGCGAAGCCCGCAAGCTGGTGCTTTATTGGTATTGGGCCCACGACCGTGGCGTCGCCAGCGAATATTGGGCTAAGTTTTATCTGGTGAAAGACGCAATCCGGATGAACCGCAGCGATGGCGCGTTGGTGCGCATCACGACTGACATGCTTCCGGGCGAGACTCCAAATGCGGCGGAGCAGCGGCTTCGCCCCTTTACCGCGGATGTAATTCCCTTGCTCGACCAATACATTCCCCGCTGATCGCTATTGGACAAATCTTTTTAGATAAGTCTTTTTAGACAAGTCTTTAAAGGAGCCAGTGCGACGAACGAAAAGGGCCTTCGCTTGCCGCACCGGCTTGGCCTTATATCCTAGGCGGAAACACTGACGCCGCCACTTGCCGAACTCCCACTCGTACTGGAAGTGGAAGTGGTGCTGGAAAGAGCGTTCAGGAAATTCAAGACGATTTGTTCGTTTGTATTGGCCCCCAGATTGAGCGTAAGTTGCGGCGCATTCGAGCCCTGGCTGGTTGAGCCCTGGTTATTCGAGCCCGGGTTGCCCACGCTGATGGAAACCTGTTCTCCGTTGCTGGAGCTATTGATGCCGATGGTGATTTCCTCCGGGCTGGTGCCGGTGCTGTTTAGGTTGAGCACGATCTCCGGGCTGGCAGTGCTGGGGGCAGCGGCGGGCGCCGCCGGACTGGCGGTGGCGCTGTTGCTCAAGTTGATCACGATCTCCGGAGCGGGGTTGCTGGCTGCTGTGGTTGGGCTTGTACCGCCGCTGTTGCTGCTCAGATTCAGGACGATTTCCGGACCTGTGCTACCCCCGCTAGTGGCGGCGGCGCCTGCTGCGGAACTGGATACCGGCTGGGCAGTCGGCCCCTTAGGAGTATTACCGCGAAATGTCTCCTGGAGGGTGCTGAATGCCTGCTGCGCGCCAGCCAAGTCTCCTGCTTGCAATGCTTGCCCAATGGCCGTGAAATCCTTCTCTCGTTGGGACACTAGAAAAGGATTCCCATTGGCGAATGGGCCTTCCTGCCCAAGGGCGGTAATGCTGTTATAGGCAACCTGAGCATTCGCCAGGTCACCCGAACTGAGAGCTTTTCCCAGTTGTTGCAGATCGCTATTCCTGGTCTGGAAATACGACTGCAATTGCTGGTTCAACGAAACGCTGGAAACGGCTGATGTCGACATGAAGATCTCCTCAGAATTTTGGCTGATCTGGCCCGGACCACGGTGGGGATTCCTGCCATTCAAGGCCTATATCGGCATGAAGGTTTTAAACTTCAATCATGCTGCGGTTTTCTTGAATGAACGCTAGACGATAGATCGTGCGGTCGGCGCGAAAATATCCTCGACGAAGGTTTCGAGCGCGGGGTTACTCTAATCTGAGGTTTTGTAATCGCAGGCGTTACGGCAAGGCTCGCAGTACATCAGCCCGTCCTGGCAAATGCGGACGTCGAGCGTTGTCTGGCAGAGACAACAGAATTTGTCGCATTCGCAACTCTCTTCCGACATCTCGCATTGAGCGCAACGAAATTTGACGCGGCCGCTTCCAGTCGACATAGCAGCAATGTAGCTCTTCAACAGGCGTACAGGAAACGTGCCGTTAGTAACCCAAGTCCATTTATAATTCTTGATTCACCGATCACGTTTCCATAACAGACTGACCCCAGGTTCAGCACTCTATTTTTCACTATTACAAGGACACACTTTGCTCGATTTTCTAGGCGATCTACGACGAACGCAAATGTGCGGCACCCTGCGTCCCTCCGACGC
>JBAVGI010000408.1:0-9469 GCA_049684755.1 Candidatus Sulfotelmatobacter sp. | reverse complement strand
ACCGCCGTCGCTCCGAGGAAGTGTGTGTCTCCGCCACGCGCCCAGGCCTCGTAGATGCCGAACAGCAGACTAGCCAATAGAATGTACTGCGCAACCTGAACAGCACCGGAGGTCGCGCCGCCTGAGTCGATTCCGTTCATCGCGGTATTGAAAAGCTGCTGAAAGTAGAACATGGCTATTTGTGTTGCAGCGTTGTCGTTATGTTCTGTTGGGTAGAAACCGCCCACCCGCTTCCGAGCTTCAAGTTGGCGCCATTGTTAGCGAGGTCGATTGCCCTCACTCTCATCAGATCCGCCAAGGCAGACTGCGTGTAGGCGTTCGCTCTGACCAGCCACGCGTCAGCCTGTGCTTCAATGATCGGCGCCGTGCCAGGAGCCGCGCTCTGTACGTTGACGTTGATTTGGTCGGCGGCGGAGAGTTCCTGGTCCGCTATAGCGTCGATGGCAATTGCACGTTCCATGGCGTCCTGTGCCACCGCGTCGGTCATGTCGATCAGATCGCGGACAGCGGGAGACGCGTTTTGAGGCGTGGGCACTACGTTGTAGACGCTCGCGTAGCCTCCGGTCGTGCTTCCGATCTGGCCAGGATTCCGCGACAGTAGAATGCTCTCAAGCTGCCTCGGATTTGGCAGCGTCGCGGTGGCGATCGGGATCTGCAGAATGGCGCGAATCTGCGCGTAGAATCCCTGGATCTGGCCTGCCATCCCAAGGGCTTGCGCGATGGCTTGCGGTGGCCACACGGTCGTCTGCAAGAAATTATTTGTGTTTGTCAGAATGACGTTGATTGCCCCAAGACCGGCGGCAATCACGCTGCCGAGCGTGACGTTGATTGTTCCCAGACCCTCCGCCAACAGAGCACAACAAGGGCTTGGCAGCTGTGCTTGTACCTTCCTGGGCGCAACGAGGGCGCTCAACAACAACGCCAAGGCCAGTAGCACCGTATGGCGACGGCTCCATCGGCATATATTGGCGCCTCCGGCCTTTGCTCCACTCATACATTTGTTGAATCGCTCTCGCATTTTCTTCCCCTTTCACCTGTGTTGGAGAACGTTAGTCATGTCCGTTTGCAGTTGTCCTGCGTAGGCGGCATTGCGTTTTCGGATGGCGTTGTCGTGTGCGACGCGTGCCGCTTCTTGCCGCAACATGGCTGCCAGCATCTTCTGTGTCACCGCTTGGCTCTGGATCTCGCCCGCTACGGCTGCCGCCGTAATCAGCGACGACGACCCCGGGGCCGAGATATTGATGCTGGGGTTCCCCACCAGGCTCTCGATCTGATTGGCCAACTGCAACTGAAGGTCTTGTGCCTGGTCGGATTCCTTCAACATCATCAGGTTGTCCTGCGCCATGGCATCATCCATGTCCGTCAAGTCGCGGTCCTGCGGCGCGATGTTGCCGGCTTGAGGGACCGCCCGGAACGTGTTCACGTAGGCCGGCGGCACGGAAGAAAGGTCAGCCGCACTCCGATCGCGAATGACGCTCTCAAGAGCAATGGGGTGAGGCAGCGTGGCGGTATGCGGGTTGATCGACATGATCGACTGAAGCACACCAAGGAACTGCGCGATGATCGATCGAATCTGCGACTTCGCGAGGTTGATCTTTGCGAGCGGCCATACTGTCTGCGTGAAGAGCGAGAAGAGCTTTCCCAGTACGACGTTAATGCTGGTAAGCCAGCCGCCGATCGTCACCGTGATGGTGTTGAGCACAGCCTGAATAACGCATGGCAGGCAGAAGGGGAGCTGAGCCTGCGCCGGCGGGGGCGATATTCCGAGAATCGCGATACAGCCAATCAGCAAGACTGCGACCATGCGGCGCCGGCTCTCGACGCTCAAGAGCATCAGACCACCGAACAGTGCTGTGACGAACAACATATACGCCTCCTAAACCCGGACGGACCCTGGTGCTGTCACGGCGGCAGACAGTTCTTCCGGTAACTGCGGAAGTCCGGCCAGGCCCTCTGGGAACTTCCGTGCCAGCTCCTCGTAGCATTCAAGCAGCGGCTGCTCTGGTTTTTGCTTTAAGTACCAGGCTCGATAAGCACGCTCGCGCGGATAGGTTGTACAGACCCAGTAATCGACAGGCGTGGGAACGAGTCGAATGACCTGGGTCGTCTCCGCCTTCTCTCCGATGACAAGCAGCATCTCCGCGTAGCGCCCTTTTTGCGGCGAGCTGAAGCGTTTGATGGCCGCAAGGGTGACCTCATTCAGATGGAGCTGGTTCTCCAACACGCTCATGTCTCCGGGTTGCTGACCGATCAGCTTCGTGTTCGCGTTTTTCACGATACCCGGCCCATGCAGACGCGGCTGGTGCGAAGTTCCTACAAAATCTTCGAGCGTCTGCGAGATGCCCCAGACGCTCGAATTCCGTTTGCGCGCCGTTCGGAACAATTGAACGACCTCTGGCGCCAGGACTGGCGAATCAAGCAAAGACCAGCACTCATCGAGTACGGTGATGCTCGGCTGTCCGGACCTGCCCGAGGCACGCTCCGCCATCGCATTCGCAATCAGCATGCTCATCGCGGTTTCGAGATGTGCATCCGAGCCGAGCCCCTCCACATTGAAAAACAACCAGCTATCTTCGGTCCGGATGTTTGTGCGACGGTCGAACAGGCGGCTATAGATGCCTTTTTCAGTCCACGTTCGCAGTTTGATCGCCGCTAGCTTCGCTTCGTCGACCGCGCGCTGCATCTTTTCCTCGTCTTGCCATTGGGCGAGTTCGTCCCGGAGGTCCGAGAAGGTCGGCACCGGATTGGCGTAGCGAAGTCCGACCCGTTTGTAGGTCCGCGCAATCGCCTCGCTGATGACGTTATCGACGAGCGTGGTATCGGAGCCCGGCGCGTCGCCGATCATGTGCCGAGTGAGGTTCTTCAAGAACGCGACCTTCTCCTTCGATGGCGTCTTTTCCCCTTGGGGAAGATCCCAGGGATTCAGAGTTTCGTTACCGTCGAGATTTACTTCGATCACTCGGCCACCCATGAGCTCCACAAGGGGCCGGTAGGAGTCGCCGCGCTCCAGGATAGAGATCTGCGCGCCCGTCCGGCCCAGCATGAGCAGCAGCAGCTGAGCCATGAAAGTCTTACCTCCACCGCTTTTCGCCATGATCAGCATGTTGGCATCGCCCAAGCTTGCATCGAACGGCGAGAAGGGCACCATCTGGCGGGAGGGGGTTTCGAGCAGGATCGCCGCTGAGGTCAATCCCTGCCAGGGGACTTCAGCCGGCAACAAGTCGGCCGCGTGCAGAGTAAGGCACTCCTGCTCCCGCTTGGTCTCTTCTGCCATCCCCGGAAGCGTCCCGACATAAATCCGCTTTTGGGCGAGCGTCTCCGGTATACCGCGTGCGCCATTCATTCGAGCCACCGCGTGGAGGATGCGCTGACGGCGGTCTGCAAGAATACGCTCGGCCTCTCTCCGCTCCATTGCGTTGCGGATCGGGTTGGACGTTCGCAAGCCAACAAGCAAACTGAGTTGACACACCTTCAACGAACTGGACACGACATCCTGCAGAGTCTGGATCAGTTGTTCCTGGGCGATCTGTGCCTCGACATTGATCTTGAAACCACCATGGATGTCTCTCTGTGCCGCCTGCATACGGAGAAGACGTCGCTTGTATGACCGCATGATCTTGCTTTGATCCGGAATCGCGATCTCCGCGCTGATCACGAGCGGAAACTCCTGCGCGACCAGCTCGCGCGTGATGCCGGGAAATGTTGCATCCGGCATTTCCTTTACGCTGACCCAGGAGTACAGAAGACCGCCGACCTTCAAGTGGTCGTCCTGTTCGTCCTCGATGTTGACATTCGCGATTTGCGCCCGCGCGCTCTCGTAGGCCAGGCCCTGCTTATAGGGCCGCGTATCCTTGGCGAGCGGATTCAGTGCCCGCTTGACTTCGAGGAACATCTCCTGATCGGTCATGCGCCGCGGTTGCATTCCCGTAGCCTCGAGCGTGGCTTGTGCACCCGCCATCAAGCTCTCAAACTCCGATAAGAAGTCCTCATGTTCGCGCAGCGTTCGCTGGATGCATTTGTTCGCCGAGAGGCTCCACTTGTTCGCTTTCTTGCGTGTCTTTCGCCACTCAAAATCCGAGCTGTCGTGGTGGACGTCAGGGTTCCAGATGAAGTACACGTGAAATCGTCGCTGCAGGTAGTGTCCCTCCTGCTCGCGCAGGTTCCACAATCGGAGGCGCTCCCGATCGAGGGCCTGAAGAACGGCGTTCTCGACTCGCTGTTCCTTCACGTAGCGCTCGGTCAGGTCACCATGGCCGTCCGTTACTTCATATCGAACCTGCATCCGCATCGATCTTTCGGGCAAAGAGCGCACCAGCGCCTCCAGCACTTCTTTGGTTCGATTACGCGTCTCATCCGCATGAAAGAATGTGTTCAGTCCACTTGCTTCATAGCCGGCTACGAAGCAACCGTTTGTGCGGATGATGCAGCCGTCCAGATAGTCTCGAACCGGCAGGAGCTCGCAAAGTGCCGGCTGGCGCAGAGAATCTTCCCATTTGCGAAGGGTCACAGGCATTTAGGACTCCTCCGCCGTCAGGTATTCCACCCGTTGTTCTGAGTCCGGTTCCAGGGCGCAATACACATGCGGCTTCATATGAAACATCAGCCAGTCCTGCAGGTATCCGCGCGGTTTCCCATACTTGAATACGATGAGCGCCGGAATGCTCAACACCGGAACCACGTATTGCAGGAAAATATTCATGGGGATACCGAACATCTCCCGCTGCAAGAATCGGCCGAACATGTTCATCACGACTGCCAGGCCGAGGATCACGAACAAATCCTCGAACTCCATGTACAGAAAAGTCACTTTCGTCGCGAGGTTTCTTGGGACTGGTGTCACCGTAACTGCCATGAATCCTTCCCCCTTGTTGTTTCGACAACTCGCATCGAGGTAATTCCTTTCACCTAACGCCTGCCGTGCCTCTTGTCACGAAGAATTCGCCGAGCCGGAGCAGGCCCGAGACCATGAGACACAGGATGGCTCCCAGGAAGTGCCGCGTGTGGCTGAACTGGTGGTGGACCTGCTGCTCGAACAGCCCTCCAAACTTTAGTGCCCCCACGGCCACGTGCATTCCGGCATAGACCGGCAGAATGACATTCGCGAACCAATCCACAAGGTTCAATAGCGAGTTCCAGTAGAGATCCGGGTTATTCCATCCGAGCTGACCCGTAAACTTCTCGAACATGCGTAAGAGGCCGGAGACCATCAGGCACATTAGACCTCCGTAGGCCCAAGCCGAGTACAAATGGTGATAACCTCGTGCGAACTGGATTACCGCGAACGCGATGAAAAGCGCTCCCAGCGTCGGCATGATCACGTTGCCGGCCCAGTTGGTCAGGTTCAGGAGTCCGTTGTAGAAAGACATATTTCTTGCCCGTTACATCATTGTCGTGATCAGCTTCCAGATGGACGAGACTGTCAGCAGTCCCAGAGTTGCGCCGACCATTGGCAGTACCGGCCTGTGTGACACGAAGTTCCAGATCGCTCCGATCACGGCTAGCCCAGCGGCGATGGGGCAGAGCGTCCCTGCGAGATAATTCCATAAGCTATCGAGCACATCCGCGGTGGCGGTTGACGCGCCACTGTTGTATCGGTTAATCAGGTTTAGCGTTGTTTGAATCGCGAGAAGGAACATTGCGCCGAGAATCGAAGGAAGCGGATGCCCGCCCTGAACGGTGTCGAGTATGGCTCGCAGGACGAAGAATGCCGCGAAGGAGGTAGCGAGTCTGGTCAGCAAGAAATTCTGCACAAAGTTGGCGAGGCCGCTTTGGAGGTTCGCCATCCAGCCGGTACCGATGCCTCCGCTGGGCAAAGACGCAGGTACTCCGAACGAAGGGAACCAACTGATGAGCTGTGGCAGAGTGAGAAACACGATCGCCCAAAACATCCACTTCGCAAAGTTCCCCCCAACCAAGGCGTCAGGGACGGAGCCCTGCCGCAGGCCGAGACCCGCTAGCACCAGGCAGATGATGGCAGCCGAGGGCGCAAGCAGTAGCATCAATCTCATGAAATCCGTAATCAGTTGTGGAGGGGCCATAGTCGTTACCTTTCAGACAGAAATAGGCAGACGCCGCTGGGTCTCCTCAGCCGCGCCTGCCTGAGCGTAGGGTTAAGTGACTCCGGCGGTGCCTTGGGCAATCCAGTATTCGAGCAGTCGGGTCAGGCCTGAGACCATCAGGAGTCCGATTGCCGTGAACACCCATTTGCCGAATCCGCGGCCCATGGCGAACGAACCGATCGCCATGAGCGCAGCTCCACCGGCGCCGACGGGGGCGATTACATTGCCGATCCAGTTGATCAGGTTCAGGAAGGTACCTTCGGGTTGCGTACCTTGTTGACCCTGGACGGCCACGTTGACCTGAGGGGCCGTTCCCAGATTCTGGGCCATCAAACCCACCTGCATCACCAGAACGAACATCGAAAGAACGACGGCGACCATAACTTGTTTCCGCCGAGAATTTTGCGTCATCGGGATTACTTGCTCCTTTCTTCCCCGCTCGGGGACGAGGAAAAAATAACCTGATTGGAAATCACGCGCAAACGAATCTTACGCTGTGGAATCTCGCTGGATGTGGAGGGAGTAGGGCAAGCGGACCCGAAAAATACTGCCGCCGGCAATTCTCGTGGAGCGCGCTATCGAGACCCATTACTTGCGGTGGAAGGAATGGTACCAGAGAATCAGGTCCGTCAACGTGAGGCCTCGCCGAGTCTTTTCTCGTCGCGGGCTGGGATTCTTAAACCCAGCGGAACGTGCGTCGGGGATCCGGGAACCTCGGAGAAAGATTCTCAGCGTCGCAATGACCCAGAAGAGGGTCGAGATCAGGATCAGAAAACCTTCCGCCTTGTTTCGGGTCTCGAAGTCCACGGACGGCATCCACCTCCAGAATGGATTCCATTTCAAGAGGTACAAGAAGCCGGAGTAGAGGAAAAACGCCATCGCGAGGCGGCAGGTTTTTTGAACCCAAGATGGTTTCTTCCCTGCCGGCCCCTTCAGGATGAGCCACATCGCAACCGCAGCAGCGAACAGCGCAGGCCAAGAAGACATACAGCTCTCCTCAGCACTACTTTAACGCGATCCGGAGGACCCGCCAAATGACTCGGTGGCGCCGTTCCGCCTCCAACGTGAACCTACTGCTGGTCAGGTGGGGTCTGCGCGATTTGGGTCTTCTGCTGCTGCTGATACATCTGCGTTAGCTCTTGCTTCAGTTCCAGCAGCTCCCGCAGTTCCTGCGCACTCGGGGTGGAGGCGTTAGCATAGCTCGGATTACTGGAGGGAACCTGACCGCCTGGCGACGCGCCAGCGCTCCCGCTGTTGGCGGGCTTCGCCAGTACGATAAAGAAGCGTGTGTTGCCTGGTACCGTCACGACGATGTTCTGGCGATAGGCTAGTTCGTTCAGTTGCTGTTGTCCCGCGTTCGCCACATTGTTTGCGACCTGCCCCCGCAGCAGAACGTTATTCGAGAACGAGTCAGTGATCCCGGTTCCGGTTTGAACCCCAACTGTTGCGGCCAGAATTGTGCCCACGCCAGTCAGGCTTCGAACCAGAAATTTCTTGCCCGTATTACGGCCGGTAACCTCGCCCCGGAGCGGCTGATACTGCAATCCGACCGCGTGCCCCTCAATTTTCTGCGTGGTTTCATCTGGCAACTGGATCGAATGGAACTGGATTCCGACGTAGCCTTGCTCGTTAACCTGGCTAAGCTCTCCAAATGCCTTTGATCCCGCCGGAATCACAGTCTCGCCGTCGCGCTCATAGTTGTATTCGATGGCGGCAACGACGGGTGTCTTGACCGCGGAACTCACTGGCGTCTGCAACCGAGCCACAAGCCGAGTCCCAGCCGGAAGTGCCATAAACTCCGAGTTCCGTTCAAGCACTGCTGGTTGGACATTGCTCACCGCGGGAGCAGATCCGCGCGTCCCCGACGTCGCGCTGACAAACACCAGCGACGCCTTTGTGAGCTTCTCGATATTCGGAACTGGTGGAGGTGGTGTCTGTTCTGGAGTCTCCGAAGGAAACTGAATCCTGTTCAAAGCGTAATCTTTCGGCTCCGGACGGGGAACCTCGGGCGGCGGCTCCGGAAGAGTTCCAAAAGAAGGACTTGCCTGCGCCAACATGCGCTGCTTCGCCGTATTGCGGATGTCCTCCGGACTCAGGCTACCGGCGTTGTCGTCCGGGCGCCGAGTGTCGGCGCTTAGTAGAGGCGTCACCGAGTGGCTTGTATCCGTGTTCTCTGCGCCTCGCCCGCGGCCGAGATTGGTATGGTCCGCCCTGCCGATGTCCTTTCGGCTGTTCGGTGTCGAGAACATTGCAAAGAACGCGAGTGAAAGCACGACCGTGAGCCCGGCCAGCAATAGAAAGCTTTTCGTTCGGTCTTCTTTGAGCTGTTGCCGTTTGACGTTAGTCTTGGCCTCCCCCTGCGTAGACCGCTGCATGATTTGACGAAGCTGCGCCGCCCATCCGGTTGGCTGTGGCTCATGCACCTCTGCCGCCTCAGTTTCAACCTCGTGCTCGACGTGGATATTATCGTCGCGGTCCTCTGCCGGTTCGATTCGCCTGGTTGTGTCATCGGACTTCATGCGCTGAACCTCCTCGAAAACTGCTGATTCCGAAACCGATGGGCGCGAGCGCCGGAAGATCAACCGCGCCCGAATCGGCGACTTGCAAGAAGAGCGTCTCGTTCGATTCCTTGAAACTTGGCCTCTCAAAAACCACAACTCCATCCGCCCGCTGTCCGGCGCCCAAACGCCTCGTGCTCAATCGGAAATCGATTACGCGCAACTGCTCCGCGGTTGTCCACTTTTTCTTGACCTTGCCTCCAAGCTGAACTTGTGGCGGCAGAATCTCGATCGCATGGTTCGCCGGGTTCACTACGGAAAACAGAACAACGACATCCTGTCCCTGGTCGAGCACCTCGCTGACGCCAGCTTTGATTCGCGGTCCGGCATCGATCTCGCCTGGATGCTGCGCATACAAGACCGGAAGCGACGCCCGTTTCTGGCGGTCGAGTAATTTGTCCAATACCGCGCCTGATTTCTCGTCGACAGCGCTCGAAGTATCGACAGACGCTGCCTTTATCAGTCCTGCTAGTGACGTCACCTGTGGACCAATCGACGCCAACTCGGGCGGCTTGCCTGAGACATCAAGCTTTTGCGTTTCAGCGACCAGTGATGCAGAAAGAGGACCCTCCTCGACGAGGAAGCTTCCCCCCGTGGACTTGCCGTACTTCAACAACACATCTACCGTCTGCGTTCCGCCGTTCTGCTGGCCGGAGCTGATCAGCAACAGATTCAGTTGGTGCCCCAGAGTCGTCGTGATCAACAGGTTCGTCTGCGCCGGTGCAGCGGAAACTGGCTTTACGGTCACGAGTTCCGGCTCATGTTCCGAATGCTCAGCCTGGAAGCGTTCTGGATCCCCAATGACAACCGAATTAACGGGCTCTGGCATCCGAATCGAGGTAGCTACTCGCG
>JBAVGI010000407.1:0-1607 GCA_049684755.1 Candidatus Sulfotelmatobacter sp. | reverse complement strand
CCTTGATTCAGATCAACCGCCGCGAACACCTAGCGGAAAATACCTATGGTCAATGACGCGCTCGGCTCTTGATCGAAATCAATGCGCGTTGGCAGGCGGATCGAATAAATGCGGGCCAGTTTGCAAGGAGCCCACCCATGCGAAGCACGCAGCAAGTATCGAACATTGAACAGACCTCGCACATCGAAACTGTCAGTTCTGGAATCATCGCCGGCGCGGCGGGCGGTTTGGCCGAAATCGCCTGGGTGACGCTTTACGCTGACGCGACTGGTTGCAATGCCTCCGTCCTGGCCCGCGGTGTGACCTCCGCGGCCGGCGTTGGTGCGCTGTTACCGGAATCGCCGGTCATCCTCGGCGTTGCGGTGCATATGATGCTGGCCGTCACGCTCGGCGTAGCGCTCGCCTACGCATGGCGGAAATTGCGGACCCGCAGGTTCGCAGCTACCGGGCCTTATCCGTTCATGCTCGCGGCGCTGGCCGGCGTATGGGCCACCAACTTTTTCATCATTCTGCCGATCGTGAGCCCGGCTTTCGTCCACATGGTGCCCTATGCGGTGAGCTTGACCTCCAAACTCCTGTTTGGACTGGCCGCGGCGGCAGCGCTGCGATGGCGGACGGATCGCGAACCGACACCGAAGATGAACCTCGCACGTCTCCGCTGCGACAAATGCCGATGAGAGCGACTGCGACTCCAGCGGGGGCGACCCCGCCGCCTTGTCCCGCGTAAAGCGGAACGGGGCGGCGGACTATTTTGGCACCCGCTATTCGGCTGGAGTTGAGGCCAATGCCGGGTCCAATCTGGTTAGCGCCGGCGCCAAGGCCGGATAACGCGTCAGCGCGAACAGGAAGCCCGCGACGATCAGGTAAGCGACCGCCACCGTTGGCGTCACGTCAATGCCGACCGCTTGGCCGTGCATGAAGCCGAAGAACGTCAACACCCCGCCGGCAAGCGCAAACCCAGCAGCGTTCACGAATTTCTTGTCGATCACATTGGCGGCGATAGCCGCCAGCACCAAGCCGGTGAGAATGGCGCCGCCGCCCATCGTCTGCAGGCCCGGGTAGAGCACGCCCACATTGGCCAGCTTGTCGAACCCGAGCTTCGAAGCGTCGGTGCCGGCGACTTGCAGCGCGCCATCCATCAAAGTTTTGGCCCAAGACGCGACGTGCGGCGTCAGCGCCAGAATGATCGCCGGTGCGTGGACCTTCGGCGTAGTCTGAAAGGCCTGCGCGCCGATCAGCATGCCGATGTAGAGCAGGATCGGCGAGATTGCGACGATCGGCACGATGGCCAGCAGTAGTGCGATGATGCCGAACCACGACAGGATAATGACCATGACGCCGACGGCGGCGGAATAGCCGATACGGCCGCCCATGCCCTTCCAGCCCGGATGGCCGATATAGACCGCGTTGATGTAAGGGTTGCCCATGAGGCAGCCGATCAGGCTGAAGATGCCGTCGGCGGTGAGCACACGCGTGGTCGGATACGGATCACCTCCGGCTTCCGCACTCTCGACGTTATCCATGGCCTCGACGAGATCGTAGATGCCGAACGGCACCGCGGTTACGAGAATCACGCCGAGATATTTGAAGCCCGCGAACACGTGGCC
>JBAVGI010000406.1:0-2836 GCA_049684755.1 Candidatus Sulfotelmatobacter sp. | reverse complement strand
TGTATCGGAATTCCAATCGTCGCTTCGATTCTGATGATTGTGCATTTCTGGCGCGTGCGGAAGGACGGCGGCATCTCGGGTCCGGCTCCGGTGATGTTGGAGGCCGAAGCCGACAAGCCGCGTCGCGGGCCGAAAGCGGCGGGTGAATAATACGGCGAAAAGCAGGTTCCTCACCGGACTTGCGTCCCGTTCGGAATGACAGAATTTCAGTATAAGGTGACGCGAGAATAATTATGGACTGGCGACAGATTTGGGAGATTTGCTCGGCTCCGGATAATGTGCCGATCGTAGGCCTGATTCCGCTACTGGCGTTTTACATTTATCTTGCGTGGAAACAGGCGCATGCCAACGACGTGCTGATTGAGCAACTCGAAGGTGACGCCGCCCTCGCCAAAACCCATCACCGCAAGACCTGGCCGTTCAAACCCGGTTGGCAGAAGGAAGTTCACGTCTGGCCGTTCCTGCTGCGCATTGAATTCCTCGCCGCAATTATTGTCACCATCATTCTGATGGTCTGGTCGATCACGCTGAATGCGCCGCTGGAAGAGCCCGCCAATCCGAACTTGACCATGAATCCTGCGAAAGCTCCGTGGTACTTTCTCGGTTTGCAGGAGATGCTCGTCTATTTCGATCCGTGGATTGCCGGTGTGGTGATGCCGACTGTGATCATCGTGGGATTGATGGTCATCCCTTACATCGACACGAATCCGCTAGGCAGCGGGTATTACACGTGGAAGCAGCGCAGATTTTCCATCGGAACTTTTTTATTTGGCTTCATCATTTTGTGGGTCTCGATGATCCTGATCGGAACCTTTATTCGCGGGCCTGGTTGGCAGTGGTTCTGGCCAGGGCAAACCTGGGATCACAACCGTCTGATCTATGAAGTGAATCGTGATCTGCCGGATATTTTCGGCATCACGTCCAACATGGCGAAGGCGGTATTTGGCGCGATTGTCGTTGGCGGCTATTACGTGCTGGGAGGTTTTCTCGTTTACTCGCTGTTCCGGCGATACATGGCGAAAGACTTCAAGCGCATGAGCCTGCTGCAATTTGGTATCACCCAGTTTCTTTTGCTGACCATGGTGGCATTGCCTTTAAAGATGGGGCTGCGTCTTTTGTGGCATATCAAGTATGTATGGATTACGCCCTGGTTCAATGTTTGACGACACCGGCACGCGTAACATGCCGGCGCGGATAGCAGGTTCCTCACCGAGCCTCTGGCTCAGTTCGGAATGACAGACAGATTTTCGGAGGAAGCGGTGGCTGAGAAACCCAACCCCGAGCAAGATCCGATCACAAGCAAGTCGTACGCCGCGTATTACCTGATCGCGACCGTGATTCTAATGGCGACTTTGTTCTGGGCCTTGTGGGATGAGGCTTGGGGTCAGCGCCCGTGGAAGGCGTTTCAGGAACACTGGAAAACTCGCTACTCGGCGTTTCTGAATACGGCGCGATCGAAATCCGCTACGTCGGAAAAAGATGTCGAACAGAATCCGGATTACGTCGCTCTAAAAGCGGCCTACCAAAAAGCCTATCAGGATTCGAAACCGCAAGCGGATGAAGCGCGCAAGAGGCTGGATGATGCCAGCGCGCGGCTGCTTGCAGTGCAGAGCGTATTCACTGATCGGCGCGCCTATGTGAACGCGCTCACCTATGAATACGAAACCAGCACCAGCGACTCCGCGAAGGCCAGCAAGCGGAAAGAGATTGATAAGTACAAGAGCGAGCAGGCCACGGTAGAATTTCCCGACGGCAGCAGGAAGAAATTTACCTTCCCGGAACTGGAGGAGACTTACAACGGAATTCGCAATGAACGCACGAAATTAAGTTTGGACCTTGGCGAAGTGTTAAAGCCCGTAACCGCAGCCAGGGCGAAGATGGATGAATACATCTCCGACCACATGGTCGATTTGACGCCGCAACAGATCGACGGGTTGAAAAAAAGGGCGACGGAGTGGGATCCGGCAATCGTCCAGATCAATGTGGCAGAGGCCAATATTGTGGACCGTTGCGAGTCCTGCCACATGAATGCGCGCGAGCCTATCAAAGTCACTGTCGCTTCTATGACTTCGAAGGGCGAGAAGAAGCCCGATGAGTACGCCGATGCGTTCGTGAGCCATCCTCAGCCTGAGTTGCTGAAGATTCACGATCCAGAAAAGTTTGGTTGCTCCCCCTGTCATCAAGGGAACGGTCGAGCCACAACGAGTGTGGAGAAGGCACACGGGAATTACGAGCACTGGCTGTGGCCGCTGTATCCCAAAGAGAATTCAGAAGCCGGTTGCCAGAATTGCCACGCGGCTGACATGGTGCTAGTCAGCGGCGACGTGCAGTGGCACACCATTAATGACGGCAAAGATCTTTTTCGCCAGCGTGGTTGCATAGGCTGTCATCGCTATGAGGGCTACGACAAAGAGCCTGAGGATTTGAACTCGATCAGCCAGCAGATCAAACAGATTGAAACGCAGAAGAAAGACAATCTGAAGCAGACCGCCTATCTGAATAAGCAGGCGGATGCGGCGGCTTCGAACGAGGAAGCAAACCGGCTCAATGGCGAAGCGGTTGACCTGAGAGTGGCAAACAGCAAGCTGGACGGGCGTTTGCAGCAACTCGATTACCAGTCGCACAGTTTGATGCAGGACATGAAGAAGGTTGGCCCCAATCTAAAAGATGTTCGGCTGAAGCTGAACCGGAACTGGATTCCAGTGTGGCTTAAGAAACCGACCGACTTCCGGCCAACAACGAAAATGCCGAACTTCCGCCTGAGCGACCATCAGATCCAGGCGATCTCAGCCTACATCTGGCAATCGGGGCTCACCGATCCGCTTCCGAAACACAA
>JBAVGI010000405.1:0-1670 GCA_049684755.1 Candidatus Sulfotelmatobacter sp. | reverse complement strand
ATGCTTGGCAGCGCCGATGATGCTGGCTGCGACGACGGGGGAATCACGACATCGGCGGGCGGTTGACGCCCGGCATTCGTCGGCTTGATGACGGATGGTGTTGATGGCGGCTGCACCGGCTGCGATGTGCGCTCCGGGCCGCTTGGTATAGCGGGCTGTTGCGCGAGTGCTGGAATGCTCTGCACCGCCACGATAAAAGCTACGGCGCCAACGCATGCTGCTCGCAGGAACTTCATCATACCTCGGCCCAATAGCGAATAAGGTTGTGATAGATCCCGGTGAGTTTCACGACTTCCTCATCATTGCGGTCGAGCCGGCCGACAAGGGCCCGGATGGCGCTGTCGAGATCAAAGATGAGGCTGCGCGCATGGGCGTCGCGGATCATGCTCTGCAGCCAGAAGAACGAGGCGACCCGCAGGCCGCGAGTGATCGGCGTCACTGTGTGAAGGCTGGTTGCGGGGTAGAGCACCAGATCACCCGCCGGCAGCTTCACTTCATGGGAGCCGTAATAGTCCTCCACAATCAACTCGCCACCATCGTATTCGTCCGGTTCAGAAAGAAACAGCGTCACGGACAAATCGGTGCGGATGCGCATTCCGGTCAGATGATCGCCGCGCACCGCGTTGTCAACATGGACACCGAAATGCTGGCCGACACCGTAACGATTGAACAGCGGCGGAAAGATGTGACGCGGAATGGCGGCGGATACGAATAGAGGGTTTGCGGCGAGCACTCTGACAACGTGCTCGCCCAATTTGCGCGAAATGTCGCTGTTCGGCGGCAGTTGCTCGTTTTTCTTGACCTCGGCAGACTGGGCGCCGGCGGTCGAGCGGCCGTCTTCCCAGGTGCTCTGGTCCATCAGCGCACGGAACTCTCCGACTTCGGCCTTCGTCAGCACCTCCGGCACGCAAATCAGCATTGGCACCCGCTTGATTAGAATTAGACCAATTCAGAACTTCGCCGCCATCTCGACGCCGACCACGCGGCCAGGCGCGACCAGAGTGAAAGGCGCCGCGCTCTGATAGAAGGCATCGTAGTAAGTTCGGTTGAAGATGTTGTTGACGAAAGCCTTCCACCGCCAGTTCTTGGCGACCTTGCCACTGACAAAACCATCGAACCGCCAGTAGCTCGGCAGAACCGTGCCCTGGTTCGCAGCCAACAGGGTGCCTCCGTAGATTTTCGAGCGATACGTGGCCTGCCCGCCGACCTGGATATTGTCCGTGATCTGATACTTGGTGAGCACGTTGAAGGATTGATTGGCGACGAAGGCGAGCGGCAGGCCGATATTGGTTGGAACCGCCGACTGGTCGACCCTGTTTTGCATCAGCACGAGCCCGGTGTAGACGCTCCACTTGTCCGTGATCTTGCCTTCGGCGCCAAGGTCGATGCCTTCGACATGGTAAGCGGCGCCGGATTGCACGGTGCCGGCATTGGGAAATCCGGCAGGAACCAGTTCGCGGGCATTGGTCACGTCGGTACGGAATAGCGCGCCGGTGACGAGCAGGTGCCGCTCGAACAATTCCCACTTGGTGCCGACTTCCTCCGCCTTGCTTTCGATTGGCGAGAAAATCTGGTTGATCGGCGAACTCGGGTTGAGGCCGCCGTAGTTGGCCGAGGTGCCGTCGAGCTCAGCCCCCACCGGTTCGGAGCCGGTACCGTAAGCCACGTAC
>JBAVGI010000404.1:0-2082 GCA_049684755.1 Candidatus Sulfotelmatobacter sp. | reverse complement strand
GCGTATCGGCGACACGGTCGCGCTGTTCCTCGGTGAGCTGCAGGCTGCGGCGGCCCTCGACGTAGAGAGCGGTCCACGGCCCGTGCAAGCGGTCGGCCAGACGCTTGGAGTAGCGCACGAGACTCGCACAGCGTGGATCCTCGCTGATGCAAACCAAAATGCGCTCGCCCGCGGGCCACGGGCCCTGGATGGCGTGAGCCTGCATCTCGTTGAGCAGTTGCTCGTCGACCCGTTCGGCGGTGCGGCGCAGCGCGAGCTCGCGCAAGGCGGTGAGGTTCGCCGGAGAGAAGAAATGCTCAAGCGCGCGTTCAGCCTGCCGGGGAACGTAGACTTTGCCCTCCCGCATACGTTGTATGAGGTCGTCGGGGGTCAGGTCGACCAGTTCGACGGCATCAGCGCGATTGAATATCGCGTCAGGCACGGTTTCGCGCACCCGCACGCGCGTGATCTGGGCGACCACGTCGTTGAGGCTTTCGATGTGCTGGATATTGACGGTGGTGTAGACGTCGATGCCATGGCTCATCAGCTCTTCGACGTCGAGATAACGTTTAGGGTGGCGGCTACCTTCAACGTTGGTGTGAGCGAGTTCGTCGACCAGAACGATTTGCGGATGACGAGCGATGATCGCATCGAGGTCCATTTCCTCGAGCCATTGACCCTTATAGAGAATGCGCCGGCGCGGCACGATTTCGAGACCCGTCAGCAGCGCTTCGGTTTCTCTGCGGCCGTGCGTCTCGACAATGCCGATGACGATGTCGTAGCCGTCCTTGTGGCGCGCCTGCGCCTGATGCAACATCTCATAGGTCTTGCCGACGCCAGGTGCGGCGCCGACAAAGATGCGCAGCTTGCCGACGCGCCGCTCCTCGCGGCGTGCCGCTTCGAGCAGAGCTTCGGGTGAGGGTCGATGTTCCGAATCGTGCCGCTGATCGGCCATTTCCTGATAAGATAACAAGTCCGCCAGGGGTGTGCCAGTGTACTCGGACCTGATTACTTGGCGGCCAAGCGGTCGAGTGCGAGGTTGATCTGTAAAACATTAACGCGTGGCTCGCCGAGTAGACCAAGCCAGCGTCCTTCGGTATTTTCCTCGACGAGCTGCCGAATCTGCGCATCGGGCAGGCTGCGCGCCTTGGCAATGCGAGGGACCTGAAACAACGCGGCCTCCGGCGATATGTCGGGGTCAAGCCCGCTGCCCGACGTGGTGACGAGGTCGATTGGAACGGACGCGCCCGGGTTCTGTTTCTGCAGCGTCGCGATATCGCCTTTGACGCGGTCGACGAGTGCCTTGTTGGACGGTCCAAGATTCGATCCCCCCGAGTTGGCGGCATTATAGGGCGCCGCGACCGTCTTGTTGGGATCCTTGGGATCAGGCGCTGTCGTGGCCGAGGGACGGCCGTGAAAATATTTGTCGCTGGTGAAGTTTTGGCCAATCAGCTCGGAACCGACGACCTTCCCGTCGCGCTCGATCATGCTGCCGTTGGCTTGGCGAGGAAAGATGAGTTGAGCGATGCCGGTCATCGCCAGCGGATAGACGAGCCCGGTGATAAGCGTGAGCGCGACCAGAACAACGATCGCGGGACGGATTTCGCGCAACATGACGTTGTCTCCTTAAGCCAGATGCAAGGCGGTGACGATCACGTCGATCACTTTGATGCCCACGAACGGAACCAGCACGCCGCCGCCGCCATAGATCAAAAGATTTTGCAGCAGCAACGGCCCGGCGCCAATCGGCCGGTAACGCACGCCTTTGAGTGACAGCGGGATCAGCGCAACGATGACAAGCGCGTTGAAGATGATTGCAGACAGGATCGCGCTCGTCGGCGTCGACAGCCGCATGATGTTGAGTGCCTGAAGCTGCGGATAAAAGGCGACGAACATCGCCGGGATGATGGCGAAATATTTCGCCACGTCGTTAGCGATGGAGAATGTGGTCAACGCGCCGCGAGTCATCAGCAGCTGTTTGCCAATCTCGACGATCTCGATCAGCTTGGTCGGATTGGAGTCGAGGTCGACCATATTCCCGGCCTCGCGCGCCGCCTGTGTGCCCGTGTTCATGGCGACGCCGACATCGGCCTGTGCCAGCGC
>JBAVGI010000403.1:0-3207 GCA_049684755.1 Candidatus Sulfotelmatobacter sp. | reverse complement strand
GGTTGGCATCGATCAAGCAGCCTGTGGCCGGAGCCGGTACGCAAGGAGCGCCAATGGTGCCGCCCAAGGCAAGCAACGAGGTAAAACCAACAGTCGGATAAGCCGCAAAGTAGCCGACTTCGCCGGTGACGATGGTACGCTCAGCAGCGGCCGCGGACGAATCGTTGGCTGCCATGCGCGCGCGCATCAGGTTAGGAATCGCAATAGCCGCGATGATCAGGATGATTGCCACCACGATCAGCAGCTCAATCAGTGAGAAACCCTTCTGTTGTTTCCGCATCTCTATTTTCCCCTCTTTTTTAACTTTCATATTGAAGACATGCTGCTCATGGATGACGCAGTCGGACATGATGATCGCACCTGTCTGGCCAAACGATTTGGTCACTTGAGTTCGCCGCGAACTCGTGTGAAGAGCTTTGTTATCTGCATAGGGTCAAACTTCAGTTCTCATTCTAAGTCTTTTCTAAGACTCGTTCTCGCCATATTACGTCGCGATCCTGACAATTAGTGTCGTTACGGAACAGAAGTCCTCCCAACTTAGAACGCATCTTTAAGCGCACCTTGCATCTCTCAATTCTCCTGGCTCACTTGTCCTGCTCTTCGTTCTTCTCCAGCCGCTCCAGCGCTTTCCGCGCCCCCGTTTGGTAGGGATGTAATCGCAACTCAGTTCTATATTCTTCGATTGCCGAAACCTGATCCGAGATCTGTTCCAGCGCAGTTCCCATCTCATAGTGAACCCCGTCAGCGGTAGGTTCGAGTTCCAATGACCTTTTGAGATAAGCGATCGCGTCCTGCGGACGGCGCTGCAGCAGCCGGATCTGCCCCAGTCCGAACCACGCCGTGGCCAGCCCGGGATTCATTTGCAATGCAGCGCCAAACCAGCGTTCCGCCTGCGATAAATCTCCCGCCTGCTGGTAGGCGAAGCCGGCAAAATCCGCGGCCCGCCATCCCGGCTTCAAGTCGTAGGATCGAACAAAGTGAGGGGCAGCATCGGCGAATTTGCCGCGGGCACTGAGAGCGGATCCGTAATTCAATTGCGCCCACTCATTGTTTGGAGCGCGAGCGACCGCGCGTGAAAATAAACTAACGTCGTTCGTCCAATATTGTGATTGGATGGCGCTGGCGAAGACAAAGACAGCCACAACACACCCGGCTAAGGGTCGCACCAGATTCTGCTCCGGCCATCTTTTTCTTATTCCGGAGTAGGCGAATCCCACCAGCAAGCCGACTCCGAGCATGCTCATGTAAAGGTAACGGTCGTGAATGAAATCATCTTCATTCATCCAGCGAAGATTGAGGGTTGGAAGTACAGGCAAGACCAGCCACGCGAAAGCCACCCGCAAGCGGGAATCGCGTCGCGCCGCCATGACGGCGAGCGCAATCAGCGCCGCCAAAGCCAGCGCGGATAGAAGAAATGCTGAGCTAGCCGGCGAATCGACCAGGCGCAAGTCATATTGCGGACTCAGCCCTCGCGGATAAATCACGCGATACAAATTGAAAAGGATGATTTTGGGTGCGCTTAGCAAAACCGTGCGCCACGGGACCGGAGAGGAAATGGCCGCCCCTCCGCCAAGCACCCAGGCGCGAAGAGCCAGCCAGAAAACGCTGACGATTCCGTACGTCGAGATAACCGGCAACGCGGAACGAGCCGCACCACTCGACCGGTTGCGGGAAACCGACCACAGGTCAATCAGGATAATTCCCGGCAGCACGATGCTAACTTCCTTGGCAAACAGCGCCAGCAGGAATAGAAATCCGGCAAGCATCCACCAAACCCCGCGGTTCTGCTGCTTACTCATGGCTCGGCGATAGACCAGAAAACTGCCGAAGCATAGAGCAGCCGCCAGGGGATCATTCACGCCCGAGATCCAGGACGCTGACTCCACCTGCAGCGGATGAAGCCCGAACACAGCAGCGGCAAACAGAGCCGCGCCCGCATCCCTTAATCCCGCATCCCTTAATAATGATCGAGCCACAAAGAATGCCAGGGCAGTAGCCGCAACATGCGCCAGAACAGTGGTGACGTGAAACCAGTGAGGATTAAGCCCGAAGAATGTTTTGTTCAGCACAAACCAGAGCGTCAGCAAGGGCCGGTAGAACCGGCCTTGCATTGCGGCCGTGGATGCCCACAGCTGATGCGTAAACAAAAAACCGAGCCGGCTCCATTGCAGATTCGGATTCTGTGGAATCTGCGGCGGGTCGTCATAGACCCATCCGAAATTGAACGTGAGGGAAAATGTGAGGAGCGTCGCGATCAGCAATCCCGCAAAAAGCAGCCAGTCAGTGCGTGATAACTGAGGAGTTTGTTCTGGCATTAGACTTTGAGCGTTCGTCTCCGGACGATGCAAAATCATTCCGCTTTCACCAGCAGGCAGGTGATGTCGTCGTGCTGCGGCGTGTTGCCCACAAATAGATCCAGTTCGGCCATCAACCGGTTGAGCATCTCGGCCGGCGTGCCAGCGGCGCCAGCCGCGATTGCATTCAACAGCCGGGCTTCACCGTATTCATCCTGATTGGCGTTTTCGGCCTCGACCAATCCATCGGTGAAAATGATCAACCAGTCGCCCGGCGCAATGGCCACGCTCGCTGATTCGTACTTGGCCTCCGGCTGAATTCCGATAGGCAATCCTCCGACGTCGAGCCGCTCGATCAAACCCGTGCTGCGGCGCAGGATGGGATTATTATGACCAGCATTGATATATGTGAAAATGCGCCGCGCCGCGTCGTACTCGGAAAGAAACGCCGTGGTAAACCGCAGTCCTCCCTGGCTGTTCGAGCACGCGTATTTGTTCATGTTCGCGACCAGCTCCGGCAGCGCAACCTGCGCGGTGGAAAGCGTCTTCAGGCTTGCCTGAAATGTAGCCATGAGCATGGCTGCGGGAATACTTTTGCCAGCGACATCCGCCACGGCAAACACTACTCGATTTTCATCGTTAGTTTTTCCGGGACGCGGAAACACGTCGTAATAATCTCCCGCCACCGTATTGGCTGGGCGCGTGGCATAGGCAACGGCAAGTCCAGGAATCTGCGGCGGAGCCCCGGGCAGCAGCCAGGTCTGGATCTCGCGCGCAATCTGCAAATCGCGCTTCATCACCACGCGGTCGGCAATCTCCAGCATCAGCAGGATGAACATCAGCAGGCCGCCCCAGAAATGAAAATCGAGTTCGACCACGTGCGCTTCGTGGTCGCTTCCCTGATAGCTGACGC
>JBAVGI010000402.1:0-9112 GCA_049684755.1 Candidatus Sulfotelmatobacter sp. | reverse complement strand
TTGTGGTTGCGGTCGCGGTTGCGGGAGAACCGTTATCCTGTGTGCCTCCGAAGATCGTGTTGGGATCGGTGGGATGCTGCGAGAAGCTGACGAACTGGGTCATCGAGCCGAGGTTCTGATTGAGGTCGTCGAATTGATTCGTGCCGGAGCACGAACCGGTGGTGAGACCGGTATAACCGTTCAGCGCGCGGTAGATGCCTCCGTCGTTGGCGAAATACATCAGGTCGGCGCCGGAAGTTGGCATCGTGAAGGCAAGAGCGTGCTGGTCAGGATGAACGTGGGCGGGCGCGCTGAGCGGATCGCAGCCGTAGACGTGGGTGAGATTCAGGAAAGGTGTGGCCGCACAGGTGGGATTGAGAGAGCTGATCGAACACTTATATAGATTGATGGCCCCGGCATAGAGATCGGTGGCACTTCCGTTGGGAACGGCCAGTAGTGCAAGGTTGTAGAAGCCTTGCTCCACGCCGCAGCCGCTGACGTCCCCGCAGTTGATGATGCCGCTGTCGTTGATTTGTGTCCACGATGCGCCGCTGTTCTGGCTTTGCCAAATTCCCTGGTCGACGGGATTGTCGTTCGAGTCCAGCGAAACGAACCAGACATACATTTCGTTACGCCCGGGCACGACGGTGATTTCGGCGCGATAGATGGGGCAAGTTGTGACGTAGTTTAATGGACAGGCTGCAGCATTCAACAAGCCAGGAGTGCCTGGCTGATTTGCTAAGGCCGTCCACGTAATGCCATCCGGCGAAGAGTAAAAGCCGTGATAGCGGAGGGCGGCGAAAAATAATCCGGCAGCCGCGTTATACACCGCTGAGGTCGCGGATGTTGCCTCCGCCGTTCCGCCGGAGAAGAGTGAATCGTAGGTCCAGGTTTGTCCGGCGTCGGTGGAAGTGTAGAGGCCGCGGTATGTGTTGGAAGTCAGTGCGCCGTCGACCTCGCCTTCGGAACTTGCAGCCATCGCTGCGACGACAGTGCTGGCCTGGCCACTCGCTGTACTGAAAGCCATGCGCGTTCCGCCCAGACCACTGAAAGACAATGCGCCGCTGTTGGCGGTAGAGACTAAGGTCCAGCTGCTGCCGCCATTGGCGGAACGCAGAATCCCAAGGCCGAAATAAGAGTCCGCGGAATTGTCGGCTTCTCCTGTGCCGATCAGAATCACGCTGTTCGCGGGGTTGGAATTTCCCGGCTGAATCGCGATGGAGCCGATCGAGAGCGTAGCCTGATCGTCGGTTACCGCCGACCATGTCACATTGTTGGCGATCCCGGTCGCGGCGTTAGCGGATTTCCAAACTCCGCCTTGCGCTCCACCGATGTAAATTGTGTTGCCGGTCGGGTCCGCGGGATCGATTGCGACAGCGGTGGCGCGGCCGGCGACCTGGTGATAATCCTGAAAGCCGGTGCCGGTGGCGTCGGAGGCGAGCGGTACGGGACCTAGCGGCGTCCATCCGCTGGTGGGCGTCGGTGGTGGGGAATCCGGATGAGCTGCGCGAGCAAGAGCCAGTCGAGTGGTGCGAGCTTGCATTTTCGCTTGATACGCGCGATGGCGCAGATCGGCGGCTGATTTACCGGGAATCGTGCGTCCATGCAAGAACCATTCCGCGCGCTGCTCTTCGTGATCGTTATCTGTGACCGAAGTTGTCGTCACATTTTTCTTAGCGCCTTGCGCGTGGGCAGTCGAGGCTGCAAGAAGCGGCAAGAGTAAAAGTGAGAAGGCGCGAAGGGCACGGCAGAACCCGGGACAATTCATAAAGAGTGGAGCGAACGAGGCAAGTATGGGTGGGGTGGATAGCAGGGTCAATCTCAATCGCGAATAAAGTACGCTTGGGACCATTTCGGGAAGCTATTCTGGGAATCGAAGAATCGCGCTGTACAATTTCCAAACAATATGTCGCTTGATTGGCAGATATTTGATTGGCAGGCATTCCGGCTGACGATAGAACTGGCGGTGGTGGTGTCGGCGATTCTTCTAGTCGCCGGCTTGCCGCTTGCCTACTGGATCGCTTTCTCGCGCTGGCGCGGAAAATTTCTGGTGGAAGCGACGGTAGCGCTGCCGATTGTGCTGCCGCCGACGGTATTGGGATTTTATGTGCTGGTGGCGCTCGGTTCGCTGAGTCCGCTGGGGCGCTGGTGGCAATCTTTAACGGGCCACACTCTAGCTTTCACATTTTCCGGACTGGTGATTGGGTCCATTCTTTACAGCTTGCCTTTTGCAGTGCAGCCTTTCGCAGCTGCGTTTTCTTCGGTCGATGCGAAATTGATCGCAGCCTCGGGCACGCTGGGAGCTTCGCCGCTGCGCACGTTCTTTCGCGTGATTCTCCCGCTTTCGATGCCGGGATTGGTTACCGGCGTAGCGTTGGCCTTCGCCCATACCATGGGCGAGTTTGGCGTGGTGCTGATGGTTGGCGGAAATATCCCGGGCGTGACGCGGACGGTTTCTATCAGTGTTTATGACCAGGTGCAGGCTTCGAATTATGCGGGAGCGAATGCGATGGCTGTATTGCTGCTAATCTTTTGCTTCGCGGTGCTGGCAGTGGTCTATGGGCTAAACCGAAGAACGCAGTGGCAAAAATCATGGCCCCAAAAATCATGGCTCCTGGGACCGATGAAATAGACGAAGCCTTCATGTCCTCTTCGGTGGAATCTAAATCCGCAAGTTCAATTCTGACAGCAAGCATTGGCAAGACTCTGGCTTCGACGGAACGTGAATTTTCTCTCGAGGCGGAGTTCAGCGCTGCGCCCGGATTTACCATTCTGTTCGGACCGTCGGGCGCGGGTAAAACTACGCTGCTCGATTGTGTGGCCGGACTGGCTACGCCGGATTCGGGGCGCATGGCAGTGGGAGAACGGGTCCTGTTTGATGCGAACTCGCGCGTCAACGTTGCGGTCGCCAAGCGTGGCGTGGGATATGTGCTGCAGGATCTGGCGCTGTTTCCGCATCTGACGGTGGAGCAGAATGTCGAGTATGGTCTGGCGCAGTTGGCGCGATCTGCCAGAAAACGGGGTGCGGCCGAGATGCTGCAGGAGTTGCACATCGATCATTTGCGGGGACGCCGCCCTGCGGAAATCTCGGGGGGAGAACGGCAGCGTGTGGCTCTGGCGCGGTCACTGGTGACCGATCCCTGCGTGCTTCTGCTGGATGAACCGCTGGCCGCTCTTGACGCTGCGACCAAGGCGAAGATCCTGGACGACTTGCGGCGGTGGAATCAAGCGCATGGGATTCCTATCCTTTATGTGACGCACAGCCGCGAAGAGGTGATGGCGCTAGGAGAGCGAGTGATCGTCCTAGACGAGGGCCGGATTGTCGCGCAAGGGACGCCGCATGAAGTTTTGCGGGCTCCGCTGCAGGAAACGGTGGCGCAGTTGGCCGGGTTTGAAAATATTTTCGATGCGACGGTTTGGCTGGTGCATGAAGATCGCGGCACAATGACATGCCGCTTGCCGGGGAGCAATACGGGAAAGTCCGTGCTTTTGGAGACGCCGCTGATTCGTGCCGAAGCTGGCTCGCATCTGCGCGTAGGAATTCGTGCGGGCGACATTCTGCTCGCCATTGCAAAGCCTGTGGGGCTCAGCGCGCGCAACGTGATTGCCGGGCGCGTGGTCTCTTTGGAAAGGCGCGACATGATCATTTCCGCGCGCGTCGATTGTGGCGTAGAGATGGATGTTTACCTGACTCTGGCGGCGCGCGACGACTTGCAGCTTGAGGCCGGTCGCGAGGTGTGGCTAGTGATCAAGACGCATTCGTGCCATTTGATGCAGAAATGAAAACAGGCAAAGTGGCGTTGTTCTCTGCGCCCTCTGCGGCGGTTCTTCGCGTCCTCCGCGAATAAAAGCTTTTAAGCGCAGAGCCGCAGAGATCGGCCGCAGAGTTCGCGGGGAAAACCAGTTTGATACTCATTGTTGCATTCTGAGTTTCGCGTTTTGCAATTCGTTTTGCTCCATCTCGATTACAGCGGCCCATTGGCCCTGGCGTTCTTGTGAAAATACGATGCGGCCTCCGAGGATGTGCGCAACGGCGGCGGGCGCCAGGTCACGATGGAAGCCGAAGAATTTTGTTTTCAAAGCGGTCCATGCTCGCCAATGATCCCAGCGGGTGGGGCCGGGTTCGTATTTTGTCGAGAAGATCAGAGCGACGTCGTAATGAGAGCGAAAATCGGCGGAGGAAAGAATTTCATCGAGAGAGAAATCTTCAATGCGCACGATGCTCATGGGCCGCGTGATATAGCCGAGCCAGGGACGCGTGAGTTCGTCCGATGCAGGCCACGCTGTAAGCACGCGGTCCATGGGATAACGGGCCTCGAGAAACTGTTCGCTGTTTTCGTGCAACACAATGTAATCGCGGTAAGCGAGATTATCCTCTGGCGAGAATCCGTAGGGAGGATTCCAGAACCATGCGGCTACGAAGGCTAGCACAACGAATGCGATGGCCGCGGGCCACCATTCAACCCTGCGCCATAGCGTGGAGACTGACACGAGGATGATCAGAGGAACTGCCGGGAGCATGTAACGAGCCAGCACCGCTCCGCCGATCAATGCCATCGCCACCACATAAGCCAGGATGACGACGTAGAAAATCATTTGCACCGGAATGCTGATGCGAGGGCGTTCGGAGACGGAATCGCGGAGTGGCGGGAGTATCCACAGAGCCAGCAGCATGGCTAACGTCAGCATCCATAGATGAAGATAGCCGCCGATCTGCCACAAGCGCATCAGCAGAGCGAGAACGAAACGAGTAGGACTGAGAGTTGCCGCTACGTTGTAGCGGAAAAATTCAGGATTGCCGAAGACGTATCCCATACGGGCATAGTGGTAGGCGTACCAGAAGGCCAGCGGAATTGCGGGTATCAAAAGCGCGACGACGCGCAGCAGGTGCGTATCCTCGGTACGCCATAGCTTCCGGAACGACGTTCGACGCGCAAGAAAACCGATGAGCCCCCATGCAGCCAGCGCCAGGGGAGCAAGAATCGCCGTCTCTTTTGCCAGGGCTGCGAGCGAAAACCAGAGTATGGTAGCGAGCTTGCGCTCTTCGATATACGCCGAGAGACCCCAGAAGATCAGGCCTGCGGCGGTCAGGTCTACTTGCGCCAAGGAGCTTTGCGCGAAGAATACGGGATAGACGGCCGTGCACAGCGTAGCTGCGATCGCAACTCGCGAATTGGCGACGCTCTCGGCCAGGCGGAATACTCCGAGAAGCGCGAAGGCGGCCAGGACCAGCATGGCCGTCCGTGTGACCACGGGAGTGTAGCCCACCACTTTCCACCATAGCGCCAGCCAGGCCATCACCAGTGGCGGATGCGCATTCGAAAGCGTGGAATGTGGAATGAGACTTCCGCTGAGCAGGATGTCGCGCGCGGCGGGAACGTAGTAGCCGGCTTCGTCCCAAAAATAAGGCAGCCGCAGCAAGGGTAGATGGAGAAGGAAAACAAACACAAAGAGGATCGCGAATACCAGAGCTGGGTAAGTACGTGACCATAGCGTGGGAAAGCTTTGGCCAGGCTCGAAAACTTTCAGAAGGAGCCTCCTGCTCTAGTCTGTCTGGCTCGCATGAGTCGGGCGTTAGGGAAACCTGTCCTTAGTGAACCTGTCCCCCAGCAGCCATGCGCGGGTCGAGTTTGATTTCGCCGAAGGCGGTTTCGTAGCCGCTGACGTTCTGCTGCAGCAGTCCGAGTAAGGCCTTGGCTTGTTGCGGGCTCAGGTAGACGCCTTGAAAATTACGGACCTCGACTTGAGTTTCACTCTGCTGTTGAACCGTGCCAAAGACGAGGAAAAAGTCCCAGACATTCACTCGCATCTGCACGCTGTTGGCATAGGCTTCCCGGTAATCGGGGGCATTGGTCAGCTTGACATTGGGTTGTGGCGGAACGCTCATAGTCAAGCAGTGTAATGACTTTGCCGACTGAAAGGGAAGATGCTGGAGCTGAAATCGGAAGCTGAGCAGACTGTTGCCGCAGGCTCGGCCATCTTCGGATTTAGCCTGACAAAAAATGTCATTGTCTCTGCTAGTTTCTGGCGAATCAGTCTCTGGCCGAATGTCGCGAAAGGTCATGGCCATAAGCTACTTTGCTGAAATCAAAGGGGTTGTAGGATGTGTTTACCAGCTTCGTGTGGCGTTCAAAGTGCGGGAGTTGGTGACGTTCCGAAATTGAAAATGCGCGAGTCCTCTATGACCCATAAGCCTGAAGACGCGGCCATCGAAGAAGAAATTATTCTCCCGGAGAACCTGCTGCCGCTGGGTTCGATCCTCGGGGAAGGCGTTACGCCCCTGGATGTCAGCATGGTGTTGGCGAAAGTATTTCGCGTGCAATATGCGGAAGTCGCGCTGCTGCGGCTGGATGGCGGTCTGCTGAAGTTTATTTTCCCGGAGCATCTGCGTACTACGGGTGCGATTCCCATTTCGAGCAAGGCAGTGGCGGCGCATACGGCTCTGAGCAAGAAAGCCGAGATATTCAACAATTTTGCCCGGGTTAAGCACGCCAGCATTTTCGAGACGATCAAGCCGGTAGGGGCTGAAACGACCGACGAGCCGGCCGCTCCCGCCCCCATTCAAAAGTTGATGTCCGTTCCTATCCTCGATCAGAACACCACTGTGCTAGGCGTTCTGCAAATTTCGCGCAAGGGCCTGGACCCGAAGTTTACCCAGGACTTCAGCCGCGAAGATCTCCACGACCTGGAACTTGCCGCTGGGCTGTTGGCCGCTTCGCCGGTGATGCAATCCAACTAAGGCTGCCGCGATCCGACAAGGCCTCCCGTCCCGGCTGCTCGGCCCACCCAGGTCAAAATGGCGAGAGCAGGCAACTACACGTTTTGACTGCCTGGGTCAATAACCGAAATCGCGATTTTGCGCCATCCATTCCCGCCGCGCGGCGCAATTCAAGCCCTCAAATCATTTGTTTCTTAGCCCCGTCGCGGGTTATCGCCAAAAGATTACAACAATGACGGCTAGAAAGATCGCCCCCAGAGAACAGCCATCAACGTCAGTTCAAGCCTCTCCAATTTGCGTGGACGGCGCGTCGTCAAGACGACATTGCTCCTGTCCCACCACAGAAAAGGTCCAAGTTCTCGACCGTGAACAAGAACAACAAGCTCTGCAGGAGCAAAGCTGATGATTGCAAGCAATAGGCTCAGGCGCGAGAAGAACCACGAAGTGGCAAGCAAATGATAAAGGCCAACCCAAATCAGCCCCATAACAATCGAGGCGAACATTACCTTGTACTGATGCTTGACCATAAACGCGCGAAACCTAAGCCGGTGGGCTCGTTGGTAAGGTTCTGTCATAGATCGCGCCTTCGGCTCACATGATAACTGTTGTTACCAGGCGTGGCTGTTGAAAAACTCCTGTTTTCTCAAAACAGCCAGATTTTGGGAGATAGAAAATTTCTGCCAAAACGGAGATCGTCGTTTGTAGAGCTTCCTATTGCAAAGTTTTTTCGACCGTTTTCCGGTGAGTGAGTTTTTCAACAGCCACAGGCGATAGCGCTCATTGACTTGAATTCCTGGCCGGATCGGGCGGGTGCGCCTTGACGGCTGGTTTCTCGCGCTGTACTATTAGGCGAAGAAAAGGCGAATAAATGAGTTCCTTCTCGCTGTTCCCCATTCTGCCGAAGCCGCTGGTGGGCATTGCCCGGCTGGCAGCGGAGGGGGAAACGCTGCGCGAGGGGCACAATGTTGAGTACTTCACTCTGCCTGCGCGCTCACTGCTGAACCGCTGCACCGGAGTCCGCATGCCTTTTACCTGGACGATTAATCCTTATCGCGGGTGCGAGTTTGCCTGCAAATATTGCTATGCCCGGTACACGCACGAATTCATGGAGATGCGCGATGGGGCGGAGTTCGAGCAGAAAATCTATGTGAAGCAACATGCGGCGGAGCTGCTGCGGCAGGAGTTGCGAAGGGTGAAGCCGGGGGAAAGCATTGCGCTGGGCACAGCGACGGACCCTTATCAACCAGCGGAGCGGCGCTATGAGATTACGCGGCGAATTCTCGAGGAGTTCGCCCGGCACCGCGGATTCGAACTGGGAATTGTTACGAAATCCAACCTCATTGTTCGCGATCTGGATCTGTTGCGGGAGGTCTCGCGGAATAATGTTTTGTCGGTACACATCACCATCACTACGCTCAGTGTGGAACTGGCGCGGATACTGGAGCCCCGCGCGCCGCGTCCGGATTTGCGGATGGCGGCGGTGCGCGAAATCAGCGCGGCCGGAATTAACGTGGGCGTGAGTTGTTCGCCGGTGCTGCCGGGGATTACCGATGCTCCGGCGGATCTCGAGGCTCTGGTGCGGGAGGCGGCGGCAGCGGGTGCGCGACACATCTTTGCCAATCCGCTGTTCCTGAAGCCGTGTTCGGCGGCGGTTTTTCTGCCGTTCCTGGAACAGCAGTTCCCACAACTGGTCGGGAGCTATCGGCAGCGTTATCAGGATCGGGCGTTTCTACCGGCTTCGTACGGCAAACGTATAGCGCAGCTGGTTTCACGATTGCGGCAGAAATATGGGATCAAACGCGCCGACTCGCGAGCTGCGAAGGCTCCGGACAAATGGGCGGTGCAAGGCTTGGAGGAACAGTTGGCGCTCTTCTAGAAATTTCCGATTTCCGATTTCCGATTGTTTGGAACTTGTCAGTTGGAAATCGACAATTGGAAATCCAGTCTTACCCTTCCTCTATAATCACTGCATCCTATGGCGACCGCGCCCCCACCGGCCACCGCTCAGCGCCCTCCAATGCGAGTGCGGATGCAACAGTTCTGGCGGCGCGTGACCGAAGGCATGGAGTTGACCCAGCTCTGGTCGCAGTTCCGCACCGAAGCCCGTGCCAGCTACCGGTTGTACTCTCGCGACGTTGCGGCCAGAACTCCTGACGACCTGGCCCGCCGCGGCCGTCGCATCCACATCGTCAAAGAATTCTTCTGGGCGGTTCTGGAGAAACTTTCGCCGGCGCGCCGCGTGCTGCTGTTAGCCGCGATGATCTTGCTGGTTTTGCCTACCTTTGGCGGCGTCAGCTATCAGGGAAGCGACCACGAAGCGCACGTGGTCGAACTCGATTTTCATTTCTGGGGCGGCCTGCTGATGTTCATCCTGCTGATGCTGGAGATTGCCGACCGCGTGGTGATGAAGCGCGA
>JBAVGI010000401.1:0-16306 GCA_049684755.1 Candidatus Sulfotelmatobacter sp. | reverse complement strand
TGCGAAAATCGTCCAGCAGCAAGAAGGGATCGAATTCCTTAGTCTTTCCGAAGCCGAAAGCGCGTTGCAGTTTTACGCCCGCGCCCTCAATCGTCGGCTTCGGTTGAATGATCTGTTTAACTGGTCGGAGTGACATAATTGTTCCTCATTTCTGCGCGGCTCAGCCGGCAGGTCCGTGCCGCGCGGCGAATCGTTTAGGCTTTGACGAACTGAAGGTCCAGAGTGATGGTGATCTCGTCGCCGACGAGAAGGCCGCCGGTTTCAAGCGCCGAGTTCCAGGTAAGCCCAAAGTCTTTACGATTAATCTTTGCCGTAGCTGATAGCCCCCTGCGCATGTTGCCCCAAGGATCTTTGGCCGCCGCAGTTGGTCCTTCAACATTGAAGACCACACTGCGGGTCACGCCGTGGATGGTCAGGTCCCCCGCTACAGCTAGCTCTCCGTCGGCGATGCGGGTGACTCGCGTGGACTTGAAGGCGAGAACGGGAAATTTTTCCACGTCAAAGAAATCAGCGCTCTTGAGATGCGCATCGCGCTGCTCGTCGCGCGTATTGATCGAGGCTGCCTCGATCGAAGCCTCGACGCTAGAATTCGTCACATTCGTTTCATCTAGACTGAGAACGCCTTTGATGCGGGTGAATTGGCCCTTTACGTTGGAAATCATCATATGTTTCACCTTGAACTCGGCGACCGAGTGAACCGGGTCGATGTTCCAGGTAGTAATGGTGGTCGTGGTTTGTGGGGCAACATTTGTGCTCATGGCAGGTTCCTTTCAAGTGATTTGATGCGTTACACCGCTATTCGTTGCAACAACTATTAAGACCAATAAATCATGCCACTTGGATGCGGGAAATTCGCAAAAGTTCGGTTAAAGCCTGCTGGCGTTGCCGCCCCAGGTGACCCAATTGTTTGCGATGGGCCGCCTGCACCGGTTCGTCCAGCCTCGCCAGGAGCTTTAAACCTTCAGGCGCGATGCGGGCACGCACCGTTCTCCGGTCTTTAGTTTCGCGGCAACGCGAGATCAGTTCACGCTTTTCCAGTCGGTCGAGGAGCCGGGTAACATCCGGGTCACGGGTAATCATTCGGCTGGCGATCTCCCCACAGGCAAGCCCCTCCGGTGCCCCGCGTAGAATCCGCAGCACATTGTACTGCGTCGAAGAGACATCCTCGATCTTGAGAACCTGCACCAGCCCGCGGGACAGCATATCGGTCGTGCGCAGCAGTTCCAGGAACACTGCCTCTTCGGAGGAGCCCACGCTCCGCTTGCCCTTTCCTGACTGGGATATCCTTTTCATCGGTGTTCTTATACTGTTCGTGTGAACGACTATTGTCAAGACGATAATTCTCGGTCGAGAACAACCCGTTTCGTGGGATCTTCGCTAACGAGCGCCATAGGGCCCAAGATCTGCCCCCTCGGAGAGGTGTCCCGCGGAAATAAAGCAACAATGCGCCGCAAACGTTTCGGATTTAAAGTGATTTGGTTTGCTTTCGTCGCGCCTCGTTCTGAACGCAAGAATGCGACCACTGTCGTACGCCTTTTACGCGGCATCGGACACGAATGTACTGCCCGCCATATAACTTGACCGGCGTCTCAGCATGTGCCCACGTGGTAGCGCAACGTATGGACAAAAAGCGGGAAGATGCAAAGAAGAGACGTGCAAAAAGGCAGAACAAAAAACTAGAAAATCCGTGCGCTGATTGACCCCTTGGCTTAGTATTCTCGCCTCGAGCGAATACTGCGAAAGTGGCTTTGCTTTAATTTGTTTTAAATGGTCGGGGAGAGAGGATTTGAACCTCCGACCCCCTGGTCCCGAACCAGGTGCTCTACCAGGCTGAGCCACTCCCCGACGAGGCTGCGAATGCTAGTAGACAAGCCATATCATTCGCGCTCTTACTTCTCGATAGGCATACAGATTATAACATCGCCAAGCCGGCAACTCGGTCTCTCCGAGTCATTCGTTTTTCGCGTTACACTGGTCACGCAGCAAATCGGAAGGAATGCGACGAAAATAATCGCGCGCCATTAATCAATCATGATCGTTCTCTGCGCTCATCGTCTATATACGCCGCGGGAAGAGGTCGTAAATCCTCTGTTGTTTATCGAGGACGGCCTGATCGCCAGTATTTCCTCGCGAGCTGAGCAGGAGATTCCGAATGCAGCGACCGTCGTTGACTTTGCCCGCGATTTCCCGCATCCCATTCTGGCTCCGGGTTTTGTCGATATCCATATGCATGGAGGCGCGGGAATCGATGTGATGCAAGCGAGCGTCACCGAACTGACGCGTCTAAATAGGTTTCTGACCACGCACGGCGTTACTGGCTACTTCCCCACTACGGTGGCTGCGCCGCTCGATCAAACTTACTCCGCTCTGGGGCGAATCGCAGATGCCATCGAAACAGCTCAGAATTTTCATACGAATGATAGCGGCGCTGTTCAAGCTCTTCCGCTGGGCATTCACCTGGAAGGTCCGTTTCTTAGTCACAAGCGCCGCGGGGCGCATCCTCCGGAAAATCTGGTTGAGCCCACAGCGCAGGTGTTTGACCGCCTTTGGCAGGCGGCGCGCGGTCATGTGCGCATGATGACCATCGCACCGGAGCTTCCCGGAGCAATCGAAGTGATCGCGGAAGCGGCGCGCCGCAGGGTTTGCGTGAGCATCGGCCACTCCGACGCCAACCTGGAAACCGCACGGGCTGCGGTGAAAGCCGGTGCGCGACATGCCACCCACACCTTCAACGCCATGCGTCCGCTCGATCATCGGGAGCCGGGAATTCTTGGAGAGGTGTTGACCAACGAGCGATTGACGGCTGACATTATTGTGGATGGAATTCACGTCGCGCCTGAAGTGGTGAAACTTTTCCTGCATGCGAAGGGCATCGAGCGCGCCGTGCTCATTACCGATGCAATAGCTGCCGCTGGCATGCCTGACGGCCGCTACCAACTCGGTCCCATACCAGTCGATGTCAAGAACGGCCGCTGTACAGTTGCCGGTGAGGCGGGTGACAGACTTGCCGGCAGTGTGCTCACCATGGACAAGGCAGTGCGGAATGTAAGGCAATTCGCTGGATGGAGTTTGCAGGATTCGATCCGCGCTGCAACCTTGAATCCCACAGCCGCGGCAGGGCTCACACTTCATGGAAAGATCGCCGCTGGCGTGGAAGCCAATCTTGTAGTGCTCAATCCAGAGGGAGAAGTAAAAAGGACGATCGTCCGCGGAGTGGCTTCTTAGTTCGGTTTCCGTTCTTTCGCTTCGGCCATGTAACGCAAGAGCAGCGCCTCATCTGCGCGGGTAAGCTGATCGAGAAACGAAGTATCCACGTTACCACTGCCGTCTTCGACCGTTTTCGACGCGTTCGACTGGCGAAGCTTGTCACCAAGTTCAGGCTCATTGCTCATCACCTGAGTGTAGAACCAGAGGAAGTGGCGCATCTGGTCAAGCGACTTGCATAAAACCTGGATGGCTTCCGTCTCCGGCAGAGCGCTCAGAGCCTCCATCAATTCCGGATCGCTTGGCGCCTGCATGGCGGCACAATTCAGCTCGCGCTGAATCACGCGCAAATCTTCGGTAACTCGTATCATTCGGGTATGAAGGTCGTCCATCTGTGGATCGATTCCTGTGGCCATCGTGTCGGATGTAACATCTCATCGTGAGAGTTGAGCGGATAGATGTCCCACGATCATGCGCTTTCGTAATTCAAGCAATTACTTTGGTCTGGCGACCGATGCCCGCAGTACTGATGGCGCTGAAGTCTGCGCCTGGCAAGGGTTTCGGCGGCTCACTCGGTTGCTCTGCCTGGCTTTGACAGCGGTCAATACCTTGAGCGCTGTCCTCTGCGTAGCCAATAGTGCACTCGCGATCTGTCGAAGGTCACCGGCGCAGAACGCCGCGAATCGAAGTAGGGCGAACCTAGCGTGCCCTTCGTAACTCTTGTCCGAGGATTATTGGTTTGTGATACAAACTCGCCATGTCGCAATCCGCTTCGCCAATGATTCCGCCAAGCCCTGTTCGCTACGATCTGGTCCGCGCCATCGGCCGCTGGAGTCTGGTCGCGCTGGTCGTGAACTCCATTATCGGCAGCGGTATCTTTGGGCTGCCTACCACCGTAGCCGACATCATCGGCAAATACAGCCCATACGCTGTGCTCGCGGCGGGCGTGGGCATGGGCGTGATCATGGGTTGCTTCGCGGAAGTTGCATCGCGCTTTCAAGAAGCAGGCGGTCCATATCTCTACGCTCGCGTTGCCTTCGGACGTTTCATGGGTATCCAAACTGCCTGGATGCTTTGGCTGGGACAAGTGGCCGCGCCAGCTGCCAACGCCAACTTGTTTGTCATTTATCTTGGCCAGTTCTGGCCACATGCGAAAGATCCCATACTCCGCGCTTTGATCCTCACTGTCTTGGTCGGATTTCTGGCCTTCATCAACATTCGCGGTGTGCATGCGGGAGCGCAGGTCAGCAATCTGTTTACGGCCGCCAAGCTGGTTCCCCTATTTGCTGTGATCTTACTTGGCCTGCTCGTGTTTCAACGTCACCAATGGCAGATGGCTACGGCGTCGACCCCGGTTTCACCGAATCTCGGCCAATGGATGAAAGCGGCGCTGCTTCTAGTTTTTGCTTACGGCGGATTCGAGACCGCACTTGCCCCCATGAGCGAAGCAAAAAATCCGCGGCGCGACGCTCCGTTCGCGCTCTTCACCGCCTTGCTGCTCTGCACTGTGATCTATGCGCTCATCCAGTGGGTGGTCATCGGAGTCTTGCCCAACGCCATGCACAGCCCACGTCCTCTGGCCGAGGTGGCGCGCATTGCGCTTGGTCCACTCGGTGCCGCGCTGGTGGCCGTCGGCGCGCTGATCTCTTTCTACGGATACCTCAGCGCGAAGATTCTCGCCATGCCACGCGTGCTCTTCGCACAAGCCGAGCAAGGGGATTTGCCCAAAGCCTTTGCGGCTCTCCATCGGCGCTTCCACACGCCGTATATCTCAATTCTCGTTTTTGCGGTCCTGGTTTGGGGCTTCGCCCTGATCGGCGAATTCAAATGGAATGTAACGCTCTCCGCCGTCGCGCGGCTTCTGTATTACAGCGTCGGCTGCGCCGCACTACCAGTGCTGCGGCGCCGGCAGCCGGAAGGGGCGATGTTTAAATTGCCGGCGGGAAATTTCTTCGCGGCACTGGGCATCATCCTATGCGTCGTCCTTATCACGCGGGTGGACTTCGGACAGTCCATGATCGTGATTGCAACTATTGCATTGGCGCTCTTGAACTGGGCAATGGTTCGAAACCGGAGCGAAATCGCCGCGGCGTGTTAGAGACGTAGCAGCCTATTCCCCCGCCACAACGGATTGTTCTAAATCAAGCAACGCCTTTTTACGTTCCACGCCCCAGCGATAGCCGCTGTTATTGCCGTCTGCTCGAACTACGCGATGGCACGGTATTGCAACGGCAACGGGGTTTGTGGCGCAGGCACGGGCCACAGCGCGGCTGGCGCTGGGCTGGCCAATCGCCTTCGCCACTTGTCCGTACGATCGCGTCGTGCCGAACGGGATCGACTGCAGGTAAGTCCAGACGCGCCGCTGAAATGCAGTGGCGCGAATATCCAAGGGCAGCGTCGCATCTAATTCCTTTCCCGTCATCTTCGAGAGCAACGCGGCGATCCAGGCTTGCAATCCGCCCTCATCCGGCTTACGCACGGCAAAAGGAAACTCACGCTTCAGGCCCTCGATTAACTCGCCATCGGAATGCGCGAACTGGATCGAACAGACGCCGCGCTCGGTGGCCGCAATCAACATTCGTCCGAGTGGTGAATCGGTGCAGGCGTAACGAATCGTGGCAGCGATGGCGCCGCGGCGATAGTTGTCGGGCGTCATGCCGAGCTGCGACGCTGTCTTTTCGTAAAGCCGGCTGCTGGAGCCATAACCCGCGTCGTACATAGCGCGGGTGACGTTGTCACCCGATTGCAGATTGCGTTTGAGCTGGCGCATCCGGCAAGAATCTGCGTATTCGCGCGGAGTGATCCCGATCGACGCCTTAAACCGCCTCTGTAAATGAAACGGACTTAGCCGAAATGCCTTACCCAGGCGCTCGAGCGTGATGGGTTCATCGAGATGCTGTTCGATGTAGCGGCATATTTCTTTGGCAACGTCGGATTGCGGATTGCCGCTGAACGATCTCGGCCGGCAGCGCAGGCACTCGCGAAAGCCGGCTCTTTCCGCCAGCTCTGGACGCAAGAAGAATGTCACATTCTCGCGCCGTGGACGACGTGCGGCGCACGATGGCCGGCAGTAGACGCCAGTCGTGGCGACTGCGAAGACTAGCTTGCCATCGAAGTTCGGATCGCGTGCGATCACTGCCCTCCAGGACTCCTCATCCCCCGACGGTGTGCCAGTCATCTTCCTCGAGTTGGGTTGCGGAATTCCCATTCGGCGTTCAGTCTTCTCAGCGAGTATGCCACCGGAATTGGTGCTAGAGAAAGGCGTGTTGGTAGAAGTCATAGTGAAACTAGCTTATGAGGAGGCGGGCGAACGGACTATCCGAATCTTGCGGTCAAAATGAAAATGTTCCGCGATGTGATTTGCGCGGATCAGCCGAAAGGGCTACAGTGCCCGTGAGCTTTTTATACTCGTATCAGATCGAGGAATCCATGCAGAATACCCGCTTGCCGGTTGTCGGTTTTCTTGTAGCTTTACTACTCAGCGCAGGCTTGGCGCAGAATGTGGCTCAGCACTTATTGAGCCCGGAAGAACTCAACAAAGTGGTTCCGACGGAATTTTTCTTCGCCGGGCAGAAAGCACCAACTCAACTGCGGAACGCGGCTGGATTTGAAACAGCGGCGGGGAAGTTCGCCTTCGCCGCTCTAGTGGATGCTTCGGGATACTCCACCGCGATCCAGCAGAAGTATCAGGGCATGCTCATCACTGAATCGAAATTGAATATCGGCGGGTCTGAACTTCCACCTGGGGCTTACGGCTTTGGATTTGCCGCTGATAAGTTCGTCGTTATGAATGTTGCGAACCAAGATGCGCTCAACGTTCCCTACCAGACAGATGCCTCATTGAAGCGAGCCGTGCCGCTGAAGTTGGCAGAAGATGGATCTGGTTATAAGTTATACGCCGGTAAGAAGTGGGTCGCTGTAAAGCCGGAATAGTGACTTCTAAATCTTGTGAAAAACTGCTTTGCCGTTGGTTAGCGGCACAAGCAGTTTTCTTCCTCACCAGGATCCACCATCCTAAAGCTTTGGACTGATCGAGCCGATAACCTAGACAGGTCGGCGTGGGCCAATTCTCGCGGCAAATTGCGAGCGACCGCCCGGAACCGGCCGGAGGAACCATGTCAATCAGCTCGATTTCTGCCGCAGCTCTCAGCCAAGACGTGCTCGCATCCAGCAACTCTGTTCAGCAACAGGCGTTACAGAGCCTGCAACAAAGCCTTGCGTCAGGCGATGTGAATGGCGCACAGTCGGCTTTCCAGACTCTGCAAGCGCTATTTCAGAACTCCGCGACCACTACCGGAAGCACGTTGTCGAGCAATTCCCAACTCGCGACCGATCTGTCTACTCTCGGCAGCGCCTTGAACTCAGGAGACCTCTCTTCGGCGCAGTCGGCGTTCGCCACGGTTCTGGGAGATTTGAAAAGCTCTGCCCCGGCGGCGCAGGTCAACGAGGCCACCGCGGCGTCACAAAGCCTCCAGCTCGTCGAAGGACTTCTCTCTACATTGAATGCAGACACTACTCCCTCCAGCAGTACTGACAATACGACTGCTCTATTAGAAAGTGTGTACGGAAGCTCCAGCAGCCTAAACGTGCTCGCTTAGAACAAAAGCCCGGCCTTACGTCCAGGTGAAGTATGTACGTCATTGCCTTGCCAGAACCGCGGCTGGATCATTCATCTTAACGTGGCTCGACGTGCATCAGCATTCCATACTTAGGTCGGAGAGTAATGAGCGGCTGAGGCTCAATCCTGTGCCCTCGGACCAAGCGTAGTTTCCATTTTTGCGCTAAGGTCGCCAGAATCAGAACACCTTCCATCCATGCAAACGATTCTCCAATGCACTGCCGCGCGCCCGCTCCAAACGGAAAGTAAGTAAATTTACTGCGCCGCGCTTTGCCTTCCACAGAGAATCGATCGGGATCGAAGCACAAAGGATCGGGAAAGTATCGCGGGTCGCGCTGGGTAATGAATTGGCTGATCAGCACGGTGGTGCGCGCGGGAAGAAAATATTCACCCAGAGTGAAGTCATGGCGCGCGTAACGGCCCATAGCCCAGGCTGGCGGATAAAGCCGCAGTGACTCCGCCATTACGCTTTCCGCATAGCGCAGGTTCGGAACATCCGCGGCGACTGGCAATCGGCCCGCGAGCACGCGATCTAGTTCGGCATGAAGTTTGGCTTCGCAGTCCGGATTCTCGGATAGCAGGTACCACGTCCAAGAAAGTGCACTGGCAACGGTTTCGTAGCCCGCAAGAAAAATAGTGATGACCTGATCCCGTAATGCTTGCCGCGAGGCTTCGTCGTTGGCGGGGGACGCAGCCAGCAAGAGATCAAGCAGGCTTCCGCCGTCGTGGCCGCTGCGCCCGTGCGCATCGATCATCCTGTAGACCACGGCATCGATGCGCTTGCGCGCCCGAACAAACGCAGCCAGCCCCGGCGGACGCAAGTGCACCAGCCATTCGGCGGCCGGCAGCATGACCAGGAAATTGTACAGACCCATGATGCGATTGATGGCCGCGGCAAGCTCGTAAACTTCTTCGCGCAAATCGGTCGCGAACAGAGTACGGGCCACGATATTGAGCGTGAGGTGCATCATGTCAATCGCGATATCGCGGCGTTTTCCGGCGTTCCATGAATCGCGGAGTTGTGCTGATTCTTCCACAATTACGCCGCCATATTCGGCGATACGTTGCCGGTGGAACGCGGGCTGAGCCGCCAGTCGCTGCACCCGGTGCATGGCGCCCTCGGCCGTAATCATGCCTTCACCGAGGAGCATTTTGGTGCGCTGTACGGTGCGTTCCTTAATGAAATTGTCGTTCTGTACGACTAACACTTCGCGGATGTAGTCAGGATGGTTCAGAAATACGATGTGGTGAGGTCCAATCTTGTAATGTGCGATGTCGCCGTAGGTCTTAGCCAGGTGTTGGAAGAGAATGATCGGATTTGCCGGGCGAAATTTTCGGAAAGCAAACCATAACAGATTGCGCTGGAAGCCGGGGGGAAAGCGGTAGCACTTTCGATTCTGAGAAACATTCGGTTGCGCATCCCGCGCTGCGGTTGCCATTTAAGTAGTCTACCCTGCACTATCGTTTCTGAAGTTGATCGAGCGCAGCCAGAACCTCTTCGCTATGCCGTCCGGGATCGACACTGGTATAGGTTTTCGCGACTTTGCCGGCAGGATCAATCAGGAAGGTGTGCCGCGTCGCGAATTTTGTCAAACCCAGATCGGTGAGCGAACCGTACTCCTTGCTGACTCTGCCGTTGCTATCTGCCAACAGTTTAAAATTCAAACCTTCTTTGGTGCAGAACTTCTTATGCGAATCGACACTGTCAACGCTGACGCCAACAACCGCGGAGTTGCGTTGATCGTACTTTAGCTGATCGACCTGGAAGTTGTGGGCTTCTCGCGTGCAGCCGGGAGTCTGGTCTTTGGGATAAAAATATAGGACCACCCATTTGCCGCGAAAATCCTTCAAGCTTACCGCTGCACCCTCTTGCGACGGCAAAGTAAACTCAGGCGCAATGTCACCTGGCCTGGGAGGAGTTGCGCGCGCACCCGAGAAGAGCCGCGGAGCCAGAAATATAACAACCACAACCATCAAGACGAGCAGCACAATTTTCAGCATTTCGGCCCTCGATGCGGAGTCTGGTTTGAAATGGGTGAACGATTAAATTGCTGTGCACGGACGTTCAGCATTGTAAAACGTTTGGGCATCGACCTTTCGCCAAGCAAGTTTCCTCATAATTGAATATTATGGAGTATTCGGAACAATCAGACGGAGACATTAGACGTGGCTCAGACGGAAACTGACGGTCAAGAGGTTTTGGAAACGCGCGAGTGGGTTGACTCGCTCGATTACGTACTGTCGAAGGGCGGTCCGGTGCGCGCGGGACGCCTGATTCAGCAATTGGCCTTGCACGCGCGGCGCGCCGCGGGGGTGAATCTTCCGTTCTCGGCGACCACGCCCTACCAGAACACGATCCCAGTTCCGCAGCAGGCGCCGTTTCCCGGAAGCCAGGAGATGGAACGCCGCATCAAGAGCCTGGTGCGCTGGAACGCTCTGGCGATGGTGGTGCGAGCCAACAAGATTCAGGAAGGTATCGGCGGCCACATCTCTACGTTCGCATCGGCGGCCACGTTGTACGAAGTTGCTTTCAATCATTTTTTTCGAGCGGAAATTGAGGGCGGCGATCGGGACTTCGTTTATTTTCAAGGACACGCCGCGCCGGGAATTTACGCCCGCGCCTACCTCGAAGGCCGTATCCCAACGGAGAAGCTGGAAAATTTTCGCCGGGAATTGAAACCGGGCGGCGGCCTGAGCTCTTATCCCCATCCTTGGCTCATGCCGAATTTCTGGGAGTTCCCTACGGTTTCGATGGGACTGGGGCCGATCCAGGCAATTTATCACGCCCGTTTTATTCGCTATTTGGAGAATCGCGGGCTCAAGCAGTCGACTGGCGGAAAAGTCTGGGCGTTCATGGGCGATGGGGAGATGGACGAACCCGAATCTCTGGGATCGATCACTCTGGCATCGCGCGAGAATCTGGACAACCTGATCTTTGTAGTGAACTGCAATCTGCAGCGTCTCGACGGGCCGGTGCGCGGAAACGGAAAAATTATTCAGGAACTCGAGGCCATCTTCCGCGGCGCGGGATGGAACGTTATCAAATGCATCTGGGGGTCAGACTGGGACAGCCTGATTCGCAACGACCGTGACGGACTGCTGGTACGGCGACTAGGAGAAATCAGCGACGGCCAGTATCAGAAATATTTTGTGGAGAGCGGAGCTTACTTCCGACAGAATCTTTTCGGCACCGATCCGCGCCTGCTCAAAATGGTGGAACATCTTTCCGACGAGCAACTGGCGCGCATGCGCCTCGGCGGACACGATCCCATCAAGGTTCATGCCGCCTACCGGGCGGCAGTTGACCACAAAGGCTCGCCCACAATCATTCTGGCCAAAACCATTAAGGGCTACGGTTTGGGCGAGGCGGGAGAAGGCAAGAACATTACGCACCAGCAGAAGAAGCTGAATGAGGAAGAACTGGAGTTGTTCCGTTCACGTTTCGGAATTCCAATTCCTGACGATGAATTGCACAACGCCCCGTTTTACCGGCCTTCCGACGATAGCGCGGAAATCAAGTACATGCAGGCGCGGCGGCAACAACTGGGTGGGTACATGCCGAGACGCACGGTGCGAGCCACGCCTTTGAAGCCGGTACCGGAATCCTACTTCGAAGAATTCTACAAGGGCACAGACGGACGGGAAGCCTCGACCACCATGGTTTTCGTGCGGCTTTTGGCGAAGCTGCTGCGCGATCCTGACTTGGGAAAGCTCATTGTGCCCATTATTCCCGATGAGGCGCGGACGTTTGGCATGGAGGCACTGTTCCGCCAGGTCGGCATTTACTCCAGCGTTGGTCAGCTCTACGAACCCGTAGATATGGACACGCTGCTTTATTACAAGGAAGCAAAAAACGGCCAGATCCTGGAGGAAGGAATTACCGAAGCGGGTTCGATGTGCTCGTTCATCGCGGCGGGCACGGCCTATGCGAACCACGGCATCAACACGATTCCCTTCTTTATTTACTATTCGATGTTTGGATTTCAGCGTATCGGCGATCTGATCTGGGCCGCGGCTGATATGCGCTGCCACGGATTTCTAGTCGGCGGCACTGCCGGGAGAACCACGCTGGCTGGCGAAGGCTTGCAGCATCAGGATGGGCATAGTCACGTTCTCGCCCTTCCAGTTCCAAACCTATTAGCTTACGATCCTGCGTTTGCTTATGAAATTGCCATCATCATTCAGGATGGCATCAAGCGCATGTACGTGGATCAAGAGTCGATTTTCTATTACCTCACCGTAACCAATGAGCCTTTGCCGATGCCCGAGATGCCGAAGGAAGAAAACGTCCGCGAAGGCGTGTTGCGTGGGTTGTACCGTTTTAAAGCCGCCGATGCGCCAGACGCCAAGCTACGCGCGCAACTGCTTGGCAGTGGAACCATTATGTATGAGGTGTTGAAGGCTCAGACAATTCTTCAGGAAAAATATGGTGTTGCAGCGGATGTGTGGAGCGTGACCAGTTATAAGGAACTTTATCGGGACGCCAACGATTGCGAACGTTGGAACATGCTGCATCCGGCTGACTCGGCGAAGGTACCATTCGTTACTGAAACTTTGAAAGATGCGCCCGGACCATTCATTGCCGCATCTGATTACATGAAGGTGCTGCCGGAATCTCTGGCGAAGTGGGTACCGGGACAACTGGTTTCGTTGGGAACCGATGGTTTTGGCCGTAGCGAAGCCCGGGCCGCGCTGCGCGACTTTTTCGAAGTAGACGCGAAACACATTGTGTTGGCCACGCTGGGTGCGCTGGTGCGAGAAAAGAAAATCGGGGTGGACATCATGAAGAAAGCGATTCGTGACCTCGGAATCAATCCGGAAAAGTTGAATCCGGCTATCAGCTGATAGTTGATTCATCGATTCTTACAGATAAGGGATGTAATCAGTGATTGAATTCAAACTTCCGGCACTCGGTGAAAACATTGAACAGGGCGACTTGGTGCGCCTGATGATTGCGCCCGGCACGGCTGTAAGCGAGGGCCAGGCTGTCATGGAGCTAGAGACCGACAAGGCGGTTGTGGAAGTGCCGTCCTCCGTGACTGGAACGGTAAAGGAGATTCTGGTTAAAGAGGGCGAAAAAATTAAGGTTGGCCAGGTGGTTTTTACCGCCGACAGTAACGGAACTTCTGCAGCGGTTACCGAAACTCCACGCGAAAAAGAACTGCCGCAGAAGCCAGTTGAAGATGCGCAACCGGCGCAATCCACATCCAGTGAAGCGAGCGCCGCAGCTAGCGCAAAGCCGGAAGCGCCTGTGGCTGCGCCGCAGCGAAAGCGCTCTACCGATGCTCCCGCCGCCAGCGAGTTTCGTTTGCAGGAACTGGGCGAGAACATCTCGCAAGGCGACCTTGTACGCTTGATGATTGCGCCCGGCGCCAAGGTTTCGGAAGGCCAGCCAGTGATGGAACTCGAAACTGACAAAGCGGTCGTCGAGGTTCCCTCATCGGTTAGCGGCGTCGTCAAAGAAGTCAAAGTCAAAGAAGGCGAAAAGATTAAGGTCGGGCAGCTGATTTTCACCTTAGAGGGAGCGCCAGCCTCGGCGACTACCGCGGTTCGTCCGGCGCGGGGCCCGGTAGAACACGTCTCCGGGCAGCATGGCGCCCGCCTCGCATTTCAAGCGGCGATTCGCGCTGAGGGTAAAACTGAAGAGCAGGCTTTACCGCCCGACCAGCCACCCCCCCGTCCTGCAGCTTTTTCGATGCCTTTGCAGTTGGGCAAGGTCGCGGGAACTGAAAATCGCGAACCCGTTCCGGCCGCTCCGCACACTCGCCGGCTAGCTCGCGAACTCGGCATCGACATTTACGAGGTCAAGGGAACCGGTCCCGGCGGGCGCATCAGCGAAGATGATGTAAAAGCTCACGCCAAAGCCGCGCTCGCCGCTCTATCTACCGCGGCGCAAGCTCCGCCCCGCGCGGGACACTTCGTTGCTCCCAAACTGCCGGATTTCGCAAAGTGGGGGAAGATCGAACGCGTCTCCATGCGCGGTGTTCGCCGCAAAACAGCGGAGCATCTCGCGGAATCATGGAATACGATCCCCCACGTTACCCAACACGATCGCGCGGACATCACCGAGCTGGAACAATTGCGCGCCCGCTTCGCGCCCAAGGCGGAGCAAGCCGGCGGCAAGATGACGGTGACCGCAATTGCTCTGAAAGTCTGTGCCGCTGCGCTGAAAGTTTTCCCGCAATTCAACGCCACCATTGATATGGAGAAAGAAGAAATCATTTATAAGCAGTACATCAGTATTGGGGTGGCAGCGGATACGGATCGCGGTCTGCTGGTTCCCGTGATTCGCGATGTGGATAAGAAGAATATTGTTGAGCTGGCGGTCGAGTTGTCGCACCTGTCGCAGAAAGCGCGCGATAAAAAGATCACCGTCGCTGACATGGAAGGCGGCACCTTTACCATCACCAATCTCGGTGGCATCGGGGGCACGGCGTTTACGCCTATCGTAAATCATCCCGAAGTGGCCATTCTTGGACTCTCCCGTTCGCGCATGGAGCCGGAATGGATTGGGGGAAAATTCGAGCCACGTCTGATTTTGCCGCTTTCGCTTTCCTACGATCATCGCCTGATTGATGGAGCGGACGCTGCGCGTTTTGTGCGCTGGATCGCTGAAGCATTCGAGCAGCCTTTCTTGCTTTCCGTTCAAGGCTAGCCGCGACCCAAACATCGAAGAAATCACTTCATGATCGAACCACTGAACAACTCTCCTGAAGCTACTCCTGAGGAAGCGAAGAAGTTGCGCCTCGCTGTAGTCGGCGGCGGACCCGGCGGCTACGCCGCCGCCTTCCTCGCGGCGGATCTCGGCATGCAGGTTACGCTCATCGACCCCGAAGCGAATCCCGGCGGCGTATGTTTGTATCGCGGCTGCATTCCTTCCAAGGCGCTGCTACACATCGCCAAGCTGATTGAAGAATCTCAGCAAGCTAAGAATTGGGGGATCGAATTCTCCGCTCCGAAGATTGAGCTGCAGCGCTTGCGCTCGTGGAAGGAAAGCGTGGTCAAGAAGCTTACCGGAGGACTCGGGCAGCTTTCGAAGCAGCGCCACGTGGAATACATCCAAGGCCGGGCGGCGTTCGAGAATTCCACCACGCTGCGAATCAGTAAGATGGATTCCTCCGAAGTCTCCCTTAGCTTTGATCGCATAGTGATTGCCACTGGATCTCGGCCTGCCATCATTCCGGCCTTCAAACTGGACACGCCGCGCCTCATGGATTCTACCGGCGCTCTGAATCTCGAAGATATTCCCGGCAGTCTTCTTGTAGTTGGCGGCGGATACATCGGCCTCGAACTTGGCTCCGTTTACGCCGCTCTCGGCACGCGCGTCACGGTAGTTGAGATGTTGCCCGGCTTGCTTCCCGGTGCAGATCGCGATCTGGTTCTGCCGTTGCACAAACGCCTGGAGAAGATGTTCGAAGCGATACTGCTGAACACGACTGTCGCCTCTCTGAAAGAGGACGGCGTTGGCATTCGCGCGACCTTCGAAGGTAAATCGCTGCAGGAAAAAGATCGGGAGAAAACTTTCGACCGCGTGCTCGTCTCTGTAGGGCGAAAGCCGAACTCGGAAATCCGCGGACTAGAAAATACTCGGGTACAGCTGAACTCGCGTGGGTTCATCGAAGTAAACAAGCAATTGCAAACCGCCGATCCCTCCATCTACGCCATCGGCGACGTTGTGGGCGAGCCCATGCTGGCGCACAAGGCCTCGCACGAAGGAAGGACGGCCGTAGAAGCTATCGCTGGACACAAAGTCGCCTTCGAACCCAACGCCATTCCAGCAGTCGTCTTTACCGATCCGGAGGTCGCCTGGTGCGGTCTCACCGAAGCTCAGGCGGAAAAAGAAAATCGGCAAATCAAAGTTGCGAAGTTTCCTTGGGCCGCATCCGGACGCGCCGTCACTCTCGATCGACCGGAAGGAATGACCCAGCTGATCATTGATCCGCACACAGAGCGCATCCTCGGTGTCGGCATTGTTGGCGTGGGGGCCGGCGAATTGATTGCCGAAGGAGTGCTCGCAATCGAAATGGCAGCGCTGGCGAGTGATGTGGCGATGACGATCCATCCGCATCCCACGCTTTCGGAAACCGTCATGGAATCCGCGGAGGTTTTTTTTGGTACGAGCACGCACGCATACAGACCCAAACGTGACTAACTGCGTTTTCTACAGCGTGATCAGCGCTCCCATCCGACCGCTTCCGCTACAATAAAATCTCGTTGCGCGACCGGCACACGTGGTAACCCTCGGCAGGCTCTGCAGCGGCGGCGGAATGCACCCATGTCCACCTTTTCAAAACGAATCGTTTTTCTGACTTTAATTCTCAGCCTCAGCCTCCCTCTATTCGCGCAGGGTGCGCTCGGTCAATTGCTGCAATCGAAACCGGCAAGCGCCTCCAAAACGCAAGCCGATGCGCTGGGTCGTGAAACGCCCTACGGCACCGTCTTCGGATTTCTGGAAGCGGCGCAATCCGGAAACTACGCGATTGC
>JBAVGI010000400.1:0-15696 GCA_049684755.1 Candidatus Sulfotelmatobacter sp. | reverse complement strand
GCGAAGATGGCGGAGAGCGGCGACGCAACATCGGCCAAAGCTATTCACGCAACCGTGCAGAAACTGCGCGAACGTTCTGATCTAGCGGTAAAAGCTCTGGCGCACCCGGGAAGCTAGGGGCGATTCTCAGTTTCCCGTTCTCAATTTTAAAATAGAGTAGATTTTGAAAACACTCAGAAACATCGGGCTAATTTTGTTGCCCGCAGCGCTCACCTCTGCAGTCCTTTTCCTGTTTGGCATCGTTATAAGCTTGGCGGGTAACACGAGATTAGTTCATCTTGGCGAATATCAGCCGTGGCTGCCGCTGATTGGCTTGGAATATGCTTTTCTCCTCGGAGTCATCATTGGCGTGATTGTCGCGATGAGAGAGGCTTCAAATTCAAGCTGATTGGGCTTTGAGCACCTCAAGTGCAAGATTTCACCGCTAGGGTCTCTTAACTCGGCTGGCAACTTCGGGCCCGAACATACGAAAGTGTCTCTCGTTGTCGGTATAGATGGTCTCCGCCTTTACCTTGATCGCGCATTCTACCAAGAGCGCATCGTAGATCGTTCCACCCAGGATCCCCCTCAAAGCCGCCTGTTGAATGGCCCTGAAGTACTCGGTGCCGTCGAGCGACACAATTGTGAGGTGCTCACGGATATCAGTGAGGAAGAGAATTGCTTGCTCGGAACTGGCGCGAAATTCGCCAGGCAATCGCGTCAGCGTCGCATAAACCTCGGCCAGACTGTGAGCGCCACAGCATGCGACCCGTTTGTGAGACGGAGCATAAACAGCCAGACAGCGGTCATGATCCGCGTGGCCTTCCAAAAACACTGGAAGCAACACCGAGGTGTCAAAGAATGATTTCAACTCGTTTTCGCAGCACGGCGTCGAGAGGGGCGGAGAGACCTGACATCTATCCGCCCACGTTCGTTGCGAATTTTGCGGATAGTTTCGTTGACGACTTCCGCGGAAAGGGGTTTACCAGTTCTCATCACCCATACGCCCCGTTTTTTTTGCAAGGTCGCGGCTCCTCGCACCGGCCGTAGAACGATTTGGTCTTCTGAGCTCTCCAGTTCCAAGGAATCTCCTGCGGCTAATTGAAGTTCATCGCGCACAGGCTTTGGCAAAACCAGGCGTCCGGCCCGATCGATCGTTAAGGTAGTCGTCATGGTATCAATCCTACCATAAGAATTACCATTGCTTTTGGTATAAAAACACTCCCTTTCCAGCTCATCACGATGATTGCAGCCTTATCGCGCTCGGGAGCGTATCGCAGTGCAAAAAAAGACGGGCTGGAATCGCCCGTCTTTCACCTTGAGAAAGTGATCTAACCGCTAGTTGATGTCGAACTGCTCCTGATGCAGCGCCGGGTCGCTCTTCACAATAATCGTGCGCTTGGTGAGTTCTTCCATCTCATTTAGCAGGCGAGCATTGTTGCCCTTCAACTCTTTCGCCACGTCCGGATTTACGCGGAGCATGACATCTTCGTGCTCCAGATGCTTGGCGATCTTGCGCATCTCCACATAAATTTCGTTCACGACTGTTGTGAGCGATTTCACGTAGCCGGTAGACTGGCAATAAGGACATGGCGCGCCGATAGTGCGTTCCAGCGATTGCTTCACCCGTTTGCGGGTGATGGCGACCAGTCCGAAATCATTGAACTGAAGAACTTTCGACGGCGCACGGTCATGGCGCAGTTCTTCTTCCAGCGCCTGCATCACGCGCTGGCGGTTGCGGCGTTCATCCATGTCGATGAAGTCGATGATGATGATGCCGCCGAGATCGCGCAGCCTGATCTGCCGCACGATTTCCTTGATCGCATCCACATTGGTTTTGACGATTGTATCTTCGAGGCGCGAAGTCTTGCCCACGTACTTGCCGGTGTTGATGTCAATCGCTACTAACGCTTCGGTTTGATTGATCACAATGTAGCCGCCGCTCTTTAGCCATACTTTCGACTTGAGCGCTTTGTTCATCTCTTCGGCGAGGCCGAACTGTTCGAACAACGGAGTCTCTTTGGTATAGAGCTTCACCCGCTTCACCAATCCGGGCTGGAAGCGGTTGAAGAAACGCAGAATCCGTTCGTATTCCGGTTCGGTGTCGACCCAGATCACCGAGAAGTCAGAGGTGACTTGATCGCGAAGGACGCGCTCGACCACGTTCAGATCGTGATAGATCAATGCCGGTGGCTTCGACGCCTCGGCGCGCGTCTTAATGTCGTTCCACAGGCCTTTCAGAAAACGAATGTCGGCGCGCAATTCTTCTTCGCTCGCGCTCTGCGCTGCGGTACGGACAATGAAACCTCCGTGGCCGTTGTCGCGCTCGCTCATTACGATGCGCTTCAAACGCTGGCGTTCTTCATCAGAAGCGATCTTGCGCGAAACACCGGTATGGTTCACGGTGGGCATGTAAACCAGGAAGCGTCCCGGCAATGCGATGTGGCTGGTAATGCGCGCGCCCTTCTTGCCGATGGGTTCCTTGGCAATCTGCACCAAAATTTCCTGGCCTTCTTTCAGCAAATCGCTGATTTTCGGAATTTCATGCGACTCGCGGCGAGGGAATCGCCGGCCGCCTCCGCGACGTCCGCCGCGCTGCCGATCAAAACCAGGCCGGGGACGCGGAGCCCGCTGGGTATAACCGGCGGTTGCCGCGGGAGCACGAACCTCAGCCCGCGCATCCGCAGTGCCGGTTTCTCCGGCTTCAGCGGCGAGCAATGCCTCCGCCTGCGCTTGCGCTTCCTCCAGTTCCATCTCTTCGGAGTCTTCTTCGCTGTCGACTGGAGCGCCCTCCGCTGCCGGCGCCACTCCAGCTTCGGCTAACGAAGACATATGAATTTCATCCACCGTGGCGCGGACATCGGAAAACTCATTTCTGCTATCGGAACCTTGCTGGCCGGCGGCCCGGGTTTCCTCCTCAAATTCTTCGTAGCCCTCATCTGAAGATTGTTCATAGCGAACGGTGTCCGCTTCTTCTTCGTCGATGGTCTCTTCTTCCAGGGTTCCGGGCGATGCGAAAGCGACGACCTCACGAGCTGCGGAGGCGACCGCTTCCTCAGAAAGTTCAGGAATTACTCTTCCCTGGTCTTCTTCGTCCAACGCCTCCTGTATTGCCTCCGGAATCACTGCTCCTTCGACATCTCGCCGATGAAATTCACGGTTCCAATCCACAGAAGTTGACGCGGACGCTGGAGCCTTTTCGTGATCACGCTGCGCATCACTGTGTTCTTCCCTGACCTGGGGTCGTGCCGCGGTTTCAGGGCTGGCAAAGATAGGTTCGTCGTCCGGGAACGTAGCAGCGATCGGAGCAGCCGCTTCGATGCCGGATTCCGGACGTGCCTCAATTCCCCGACCTTCGGTTCGATCTCGCTCTCCTAGGTCTTCGGGCGCTCGCGATTGTACCGGTGCGGGTGGCTGCGACAATCCCCGATACTTGGAAATCGATTCTCCGGGAAGGATGATCGGCTGGTATCCGGCCGGCGGCCCGAACTGCTGGCTTCTGTTCGGTTCCGTGTGACGTGGAATTGCCGGAGGAGGTGCACTTTCCAATACAGGCGCCACAAGGCGAGGTTCAGTTCCCCGTTCGCGTCCATCGCCACGGACGTCATTGCGACCATCGCCGCGTCCGTCGCGACGTCCGCCGCGGCGGCGGCGGCGTCCCCGCCAACCTCCGCGCTCCGAGTCTCGACCTGAAGAGGCCTCTGGGCTGGCTGACCCTGCTAATGAAGGCGGAGCGTCCGCATGTCCTTCCCCACCCTCGAATTCTCCCGTGGCAGCGCCTTCAAACGCCTCCGCTGCAACCGGACTATCTCCAGCCGTTTCCACGCCGGCAGATGCTTCCTCGGTTCGCACTGGCTGAGGACGCATATCCTGCACGCCGCGATTCGCCGGAACTACGTCAGTCACGTCCTCATCATGCTCTTCCAGTTCCATAAAATCGGAAACGTAAAGGAAGGCGTCGCGCTCCAGGCCAATGTCAACGAAGGCCGATTGCATGCCGGGGAGAACGCGGGTAACCCGGCCTTTGTAGATGGATCCGGCTAAGGTGTATTCATTTTCGCGCTCGAGGTAGATTTCCGCGAGCAGATCATCTTCCACCAGCCCCACCTTGGTTTCATGTGGGGTGGAAGAAACAAACAACTCTTTATTCATGGACACTCCGGTCCGCCCGGCGTATTAAATAAGCCGCGCGGGTTTCACCGGGGCGAAGCGAGGAAGGAAACGGGAGGATCGAGCGTCGCGATGCTGGCCCCGGATAAGGGACGGCTAAGGCCCGGGAGGTTGCTCCCTGACCGAATCCGCTGCACAAGCTTGGGTATCTTCTGCACTATTCGCTTTCGTCTGCCGGGTTTGTGACCGCACTCTCAGACCGTTTCCGATCGGGGGGCCGTTTCCCTGCCAGCAGCTTTTGTTGCTTCAATCCTGCCCGGCCTTCGATTCCTCGAATCGCCGGTGAAAATGCCCTCTTTACGCGAGGGCGATCGATATTTTTGGGGCTGCGCCTAATGGCGCAACAAATCTCTCTACCGCCGTACCATTTCCACCTTCCGCTGCAAACCTTCATGATCCCTTAGCTGATCCTGGCTAAAATCTGTGGTTGACTCAGCTAATTCACAAACCGGCGCATACGAACATTCATTACCATCCCCAGCGCCAGGAACATGAACAGAACGGAAGACCCACCGTAACTCATCAGCGGCAGAGGTATTCCAGTAACCGGCATAAAGCCGACCACCATGCCGACATTGACCAGGATATGGAAGCTAAGCACAGCCACCACACCCATCACCACGAACGTGCCAGCGCGGTCGGGCGCTGTTTGCGCGTTCTGCGTCAAACGCATCAGCACAATGAAGTATAACAGCAGAACCCCCAGCGCGCCCACGAATCCATGCTCCTCGGAAAATGCCGCGAAAATAAAGTCCGTTTGGGGAACGGGAAGAAAAGCCCCGTGTGTTTGCGACCCTTTTCCGCCCCACAACCCTCCCGAACCTACCGCAATCAGGGATTGCTCGACTTGATACCCCGAGCCCTGGGGATCGTCCTCCGGGTGCTGGTAACTCGTAAGGCGTGCCTTCTGATAAGACTTTAGAACGTGAACCTGGGGAACGTAAAACACAGCTCCGATTGCGATCCCAGCAAGTAGAGCGACTGTCAGCCCCTGCCTCCACTGCATTCCGCCCAGAAAGACTCCCATGATCGCGATCGGAATATACGTCAGAGCCGTCCCCAGGTCAGGTTGCTTCAACACCAGCAGCATTGGAATCACGACAATGGCGCCAGCTTTCATGAAGTCTGGCCATGAGAGTTCGCGATTCCGCAAATCCGCGAAAAATTTCGCCATCGCCAATATAAGGATCAGCTTGACCCATTCGGAAGGTTGGAAGTGGTTTCCGCCGGGCATCTTGATCCAACGCTTTGCACCCAAATACTTCTGCCCAAAGATCAGCACGGCCACGAGCGAAGCTACCCCGGCAATGTAGAACCAATGGATTCTTTCCAAAAGCGCCTGGTAATTCAACAGGCTGATCAGAAACATCGCCCCCACGCCGGCCGCGACCCAGTACATCTGCTTGATATGCGATCCGGCAAACTTGGTATGCATGGTGGCACTGCGAATCTCCATGACGCCCAGACCGCAGATCATCAGCACAAAGACCAGCAGCAGCCAGTCGAAATCGCGAAATGAAACGTAACGTGACATAAAGAAGCTTCTAGCTCTTAGCTTTTAGCCGCTAGCTTTCAGATTGCCGGAAACTGGTTTCCCAATTCTTTAATACATCCCCGGCGCCGCGGTCGCCAATGCTGATGGCTTCTTCGGCAACTCCAGAGACATGCGTCCGCCTTCTAACTTGTCGCCTTCGGGCGCGGTCCAGAGCGCGCCCATATCGACTTTGCCGTCGCTCTTCGGCTTCTCCACTACCTTATTGGGTATGCGGCGCTGCTTGTCGACGTAGGCTTTGAGCACCTGTGTGGCGATTCGGGCCGCCAACTTGCCGTGCTCTCCGCCTTGAAAAAGCACGCATATCACAATGTCAGGATTCCGCCGAGGCGTAAAGCCGACGAACCAGCCATTCTGCGCGAGATCTTCGCTATTCTTGAACTTGGCGCGTGTAGCCAACGAAACGATCTGCGCCGATCCGGTCTTGCCGGCAATGTCAATCCCAGGGATGTGCGCCGAGGGAGCCGTGCCTTCCGGCAGGAGAACCCGCGACATCGCATCGGTGATGAACGTCCATCCGTTGGGATCGATGGGAACATTCTTCGTTTCGGTGACGTGGCTGGTTTCGACGTATCCGCTGGGCAGCCGTTGCGGATCGACCACGTGGGGCACAACCATTCGCCCACCCATAGAGATTGCCGAGATTGCGCGGAGTAATTGGACGGGCGTGATCGCGATCGCTCCCTGTCCGATGCCGACCGAAATCGTTTCCCCGGCGAACCACTTCTGTTTGAAGTTACGGATCTTCCACTCCTCCGAGGGCATCACCCCGGCGACTTCGTTGGGCAAGTCGATTCCGGTTTTCTGTCCCAAGCCAAATGCCGTGGCATACTTGGCAATCCGGTCGATACCTAACTTTTCCGCCAGCGTGTAGAAGAAGACGTCGCAGGACTGGTAGATAGCTTTCTCCAGCGTGACCGGGCCATGCCCAGTTTTCACCCAGCAACCAAAACGGCGTCCGTAAAACTCCGCGCCGCCGGTACAATTCACATGCAGATCTTGCGCGATGCCTTCCTGCCAGCCCGCCACCGACATAATGATCTTGAAAGTAGAGCCTGGGGCCAGCTGCGCCTGAATCGCCTTGTTTAGCAGAGGCTTATCGGGATCGGTTACCAGTTTGTTCCATTCATCGCGCGAGACGCGCACCGCAAAATCGTTAGGATCGAAAGTCGGACGGCTCGCCATGGCCAGGATTTCTCCGGTATGCGGGTCCATGGCGACGATCGCACCGTTTTTCCCTTCCAGCGCTTCCTCGGCGGCGATCTGCAGATCGATATCAACGGTGAGCTTTAACTGCTTTCCGGGGATCGCATCCGTTTCTCCCAGCAGCCCTACTTCGCGGCCGTGGCTGTTCACCAGCTCCCGCCGCGCGCCATTTGTTCCCATCAAGGCATCGTTGTATTGCCGCTCTACGCCGGAGACTCCCACCACATCGCCGGGATTATAAAGTTCAAACTGTGGCTGGTTGAGCATGTCTTCCGTGACTTCGCCCACGTAGCCGATCAAATGCGCCATGAATCCGTTGCGCGGATATAAACGCCGATCGGCTCTGATCGTATCGAGTTCCGGCAGTTCGTTGCGATGCGCTTCAATGAAAGCCTGCTCATCCTGAGTAATGTCTTCCTTGAGAAAGATCGGCTGGTACTGCGGCATGGAGGCGAAGTGGCGGATGCGGGTTCGTACTTCGTTCGCATCCAGATGCAACCCCTCCGCAATCAGATCGGCATCGGCATTAAGGTCACGCGACGAATCGCGGAGGAGCAGCGCCGAAAATGACGGATAGTTGTCAACGATGGTGCGCCCTTCGCGATCCAGAATCTTGCCGCGGGGCGCGAGAATCGGCACATTGCGGATGTTATTTTTTTGCGCCAGCGTCGCGTACAGATTGGTCTGCATCACCTGCAGTCGCCACAATCCGTAAGCTAACACAAGAAAAATTGCCAGGATCAGATACTGCGCCGCCGTCAGGCGGATCGCCGATACTTTTTCATCACGACCGAACATTTTCATCACGACCGAACATCGGTCCTCCGGCTTCAGGCTTCTAGAATCAGGCTCGGGAATGGCCTGCTCCAGAAGCGGTTGCCTTTTATCCTCTCGGGGGAATTGCCTTTATTGTAATGCGTCGTTCGCGTTAACGGAGTCCATCGGGATAACGAAGGTCACTGGTAGAAACTCGTGGAACTCGCTTGTTCCGGGAGCTCGAAGCCGGAATCCGGCTTATGTTCTTTGCTTGAACTTATCCAGCAGAAAATACAATCCAACTCCGAGAAAGGCATTCGCCAGGCCGGCCAGGATTCCACGGCTCCAGCTCCAGTTCAGCGTCATGTTAACCATGCCGCGGGCCACGGTGAAATAAACGGCGGCATGCACCAGGTAGAATCCCAGCGTGACCAGAAACCGGGCACCGGCATTTTCCACGTCCAGCTTTGCTCCGAGCGACGACGCGAAGTATCCCACCACAGTCTTGGCGATGCCGTAGATTCCAATGGGATAGGCTCCGAGCATATCCTGGGCCAAGCCAATCGCTGCTCCGGTCAATAGGCCAGAAATCGGGTTGCGCCGCGCCATGGCGAAGAAAATGGTCACCAGCAGCGGCAAGTCGAAGATGGAAAAAAAAGGAAAACGCCGAGGCACGAACGCCTGTAGAAATAATGCCAGCAAGGGTACGCCGACCGTCACCGGAATGCTGAACCGGTAGACCTCAATCTGCTCGCCCGAAGTGTAAGTGATGGGCACGCTAGTGGGGATCGTCTGCTGTTGCAGCAGGCTGCACAGCAGGCTGTGAAACCAGCGGCTTAGGCGGGGCCGTTGGTGACGCGGTCGTCGAGCCCGCAGTTTTGGATCCAGCCGCAGTCGGAGAATTTGTTTTCGGGATGTCGTCGGAACCCGTCGTCGGTGCAGATTTCTTTGGAACATCGACGGCATTCGGAACTGCAGTCGTACTCGCTGTTGAGGTCGCAGCAGCGGGCTGCACGAACTTGGGTTTCACAGAGCCCTCAGCCGCCGTTTGGGGCTTAGTCCCAACGTGTATGCTCTGCCCAGTCGCGAGCGGATTAGTGGAGGCCGCTGCTCCAGGTGCGGGTGCAGGCACCACAGGCTTCTCCGGCACTGACGGCAAGCGTTGCGCCAAAATGTCGGCGGCGCGCAGGCGCGTTCCGCTCTCAACTACCGCATCTTCTTCCTGCTTTTGCGTGACCACCAGCACTTCTTCCAGACGACTCAAATCGGCGGCAGGCTTCACCTGGATATTCAGAAACATTTCATGGCCAGGACTAACCTTGCTCACCGTGCCGACCGGCAGTCCCTTGGGAAAGATCCGATCACCGCCGCTACTCAAAACAATGTCACCGGGCGCGACTTTTTCGTCGCTCATCACCCGCTGCAGAACTACCTCGCCATCCGGCGTTCCCTTCAACACGCCCTGCAAGCGCGATTTCTCCAGCATCGCGCCGACGCCACTGGTCTGGTCGTTGATGAGCAGCACTTGCGAAACGCTGGGAAATACTTCCAGCACCTTGCCCACGATGCCGTTCGCCGTGATCACCGCGAAATCGCGCTTGATACCATCGTTCCCGCCCTTGTCGATATAGACGATTCGCGAAAGATCGCTGCCGCCAGATCCGATGACTTGTGCGGGTACGGTTTTAGCGACGAACTGCTCGCGAAAACCCAGCAACTGCTGCAAGCGGTGCGCCTGGTCGGCGTCTTCGTTCAGCCGCACTTGCTCCAGGCGCATTTGCTCGATCTGCTGTTTGAGCTGGCGGTTCTCCGCGCGCACTCCGCGCAGGAAAAAATAGTTATGCCACAGGTTAGCACTGCTGTTCTGCGCCCAGACCAGAACACGCTCGAAGGGAGTAACCGTATCGACCGCCCAGATGCGGATCAGGCGGGTATGCTCGGAATCTCCGCTGCGTTTGACTTGCACCGCCAGCCCCAGCACTTGCAGAAACAAAACGCCTACCAGGATGGTCAGATTACGGTAACGGCCAAGTACGGATTCCATAAATTCAAGGTTTCAAAGTTTCGGGTTTCAAAGTTTCAAGGAGTGGCGTCCGCTTCAGAATCAGGTTGCAGGTTCCAATCTTGGGGCCTTGAAACCCTGAAACTTTAAAACCTTGAAACCTTACTCGATCGAAATCTTCCGCAGCAGCTTGAAGTCGCTAAGCATCTTGCCCGTGCCCAGCACCACACTGCATAAGGGATCGTCAGCGATAGAAACCGGCAGTCCGGTTTCTTCGCGGATGCGCTTATCGAGATTTTTCAAGAGCGCCCCACCACCAGTCAGCACAATGCCGCGGTCGCTGATGTCGGCCGAAAGCTCCGGCGGAGTTCGCTCCAAGGCCACGCGAATCGCATTCATGATAGTCGACACGCATTCGCTTAGCGCTTCGCGAATCTCGCCGTCGTCTACTGTAATTGTTTTCGGCACGCCCTCGATCAGGTTACGCCCTTTAATCTCCATGGTCATCGGCTTATCGAGTTGATGAGCCGAACCGATTTCCATTTTGATCTGTTCCCCGGTGCGCTCCCCAATCAGTAAATTATATTTCCGTTTCAAATAGTTCATGATGGCTTCGTCCATCTGATTTCCCGCCATCCGCACCGAACGCGAGTAAACGATGCCGCTCAAGGAAATTACCGCGATGTCGGTCGTTCCACCACCAATATCGACGACCATGTTGCCGCTCGGCTCAGTGATCGGAAGTCCCGCGCCGATTGCCGCTACCATGGCTTGCTCCACCAAATGAACTTCGCTGGCCTTGGCGCGATACGCCGAATCCATAACCGCGCGCTTTTCCACCTGGGTGATCTCCGAAGGCACGCCAATCACGATGCGCGGATGCACCAGCATCTTCCGGTTGTGGGCCTTCTGGATGAAATAGTTCAACATCTTCTCGGTGACTTTGAAGTCGGCGATCACGCCATCTTTCATCGGCTTGATGGCGACGATGTTGCCCGGCGTCCGGCCCAGCATCTCCTTCGCTTCCTTGCCGACAGCTTCCACTTCGCCGGTGTTCTTGTTGATGGCGACAATGGAAGGCTCGTTGACCACGATGCCCTTGCCGCGCGCATACACCAAGGTGTTGGCCGTCCCCAGGTCGATCGCCAGATCGCTTGAGAACAGGCTGAATAACGACCTGAGGTTGTGGGAACGTGATGAATGAAAACCGTTGCTTGACATGACGAAGTCTTCTCTCGCTTTTGCCGATTCGAACCGCTCGATTTCCGGGCGAACCCGGTTTTCCCAATCTCCTACGCGAACTTCTTAGCGTATTTACTGAATAATTATTTTCTTCTGCTGCGTATTCACTCCGCCCTGCGAGGTCTGCGCCGTTACCGTAATTACAGCTTCGCCAGTCGCCAGCGGCGGGGTGAAGTAGTGAAACGTGCCATCCGTAGTAACCATCGGTACTTCCCGCCCATTCACCATCACACGCGCGCCTACCTGCGTCTTGCCGGTAACTTCAATCACATGCCCGTGCTGAATGAACGGATCCAATTCCAAATCGATGGCTTCCGACTGTTTTCCCTTGGGAATAATCGTGAAGCGATTTTTCTCGCTCTCTACCGACTCTTTTCCGGACGCTTCGTACGACTGTACCATCCAGTAGTACGCACCTTCGCCCAGACTTGTAACCGTAACGTCTGCGGTGTTTACTCTTTTGTCTACCAGTGTAGAAGAAAAGTAGGGATTTCTCGATATACGAAGCCGGTAACCCGCGGCATTCGCCATTGGAGTCCAGGAGAACTCCACATCCTTGGTTGTCTCACCGGATGTAAAGATCGGCGCCATATTGGCGGGAGAGATTGGAGTTGGCGGCCCAGTACCCTTTGCCTTTTCCATGTGCGGCGAAGCTGCCTGGAAACTTACCTTCTCCCAATTTGCCAACTGCACTGTTTCTCCGTTGCGCGTAACTTCGCCGCCGCCCTTCTTCATCAGGATTTCGTGTTGATCCAGCTTGGGATCGTTGTGCACCTGTGCAGTTGATTCGGGCGAGAGCGATGCCGTCGCGCCGTCCACGATCACCTGCGATTTCGAACCTTGAGAATAGGTAGCCGTAGAGAGATCCACGGTTCCTGTGCTCACCGCAACGGCGACATTTGTTTGCTGTTGATCGTTGGCCGAATTTTCTTCAATTACGATCAGCGAATCCTGCTTCACGGTATAGCTGGTGCCGTCGTTGAACACCACCTTCGCCATGCCTTCCGAGCCCGTCTGTACGACATCGCCTTTATCGAGCGGCACGTTGTAATCCGCTGCCAGCCAGCTATTGCTGCTACCCTTTTTCACGCGCACCGTGCCATCGAGCGCCGTGAAGTGGGCCTGCTGTGCGGTAGAAACGCCGCTGCCCGCAGCCGGAGCCATCCCCGCGACCCGCTCCAGGATCTTATTGGCCACATCATCTGCCGCCTTGATGCCATTTTCCGTAAATTGCGGGAAGGTGAAGCGCATCGCCAGCAGCAACAGGAGTGCACCCACCAGGACCATTATGGCCACACTGCGGTAGGTGACCGTTGTCCATGCAATGTGAATGCCCGGTTTGCGAGTCGACGAAGACACGTGGACGAAAAACCCTGTTTAAGCCTTTTGAATATGCGGTAGTTCAAACGTTACCACAAGCCCGTTAACGCCAAGAATAGGTAATCAACCAGGAACATTACCTTCGTTTGGTAGGAGCTTTCGTCGGCACAATGGACCTTTCGGCATCTTCCACTTTGCGAAGTCCGGTCGACCAATTTTCTGAGTTAAAAAGAGACCGGTTGCTGAGTCCGTGACAGGCCTATGGCCTTCCGCTATTCTTCTTGACTCATGGCTAGCGTTTCACCAACCGTTTCTTCTTCCGGCCGGGACCATCGGTCATTCCTGGCGTCGGGCATGGCGATCATCTGGGGCATCGCTCTAGCGAAGTTGCTCTTTCATATTTATTTCAATAACCGCTACGGATACTTTCGCGACGAATTCGATTACATCGTTTGTGGCGATCACCTCGCGTGGGGGTACGTCGACCAACCGCCAGCCATTCCTTTTCTGATTCACATTTGCCGCGTCGTCCTCGGGGACTCTCTGCGCAGCATTCGTTTCATTCCAGCACTGGCTTCTTCCCTTCTTGTGGTGCAGAGTGCGGTGCTCGCGCGCGAATTTGGGGGGCGTCGTTTCGCGCTTCTGCTGAGCGCCGTTACAATTCTGATCGCGCCGCAATATCTTTCGAACGGCAGCCTGCTCACCACCAACTGTCTCGAACCCAATCTTTGGATGGGCTGCGCGTATTTCGCTATTCTGGCCCTCAAGCGCAATGACCCGCGCTATTGGCTGTGGTTCGGCGTGGTCGCGGGCATTGGACTGGAAGAAAAATATTCCATCGCTCTTTTCGGGTTCGGCATAGTCGTCGGCCTTCTTCTCACCGCGCAACGGCGTGTCTTCGGCAATCGCTGGATCTGGATCGGCGGGGCAGTGGCGTTTCTGATTTTCCTTCCCAACCTGCTGTGGAACATCCACTATGACTGGCCTTTTATCCAACTGATGCACAACATTCGCGCTGAGGGCCGGGATGTCATCCTTCCGCTGCCGCAGTACTTCTTTCAACAGACAATTCTGGTTCACCCTTTCACCGCGCCCATCTGGTTGACCGGATTATTCGCGCTGCTTTTCTCGTCTCGGCTGCGGCCCTATCCTTTTCTCGGCTGGTGTTACCTGGTCTGCTTCACCGTTTTTTTCGTGCTGCATGGAAAGAATTATTACTTGGCTCCGGTCTATCCGATGCTGTTGGCAGCGGGCGCGGTCGTGATTGAAGCGGCAATCGACCGCACGAAAGATGCAACGCAAAATGGGGCGAAAGCATCTCGCCTCGTATGGCTGAAACCGGTGATCCTCCTCATCCTTCTGGCGGCCGGCATCCACCTCCTCCCTATCACCGTGCCTGTGCTTTCTCCGGACAAATTCCTCGCCTACACAAAGACTCTATTCTTCAAGCTTCCCGTCATGGAGCACGCGCACGCACGCGCCGCGCTACCGCAGTGGTACGCCGATCAATTCGGCTGGAATGAAATCGTCGCCGAAACCGTTGTAGCCTGGAATCGCCTTCCCGCTGCAGATCGAACCAATAAACCCTGCGGAATTTTCGCTCAGGACTACGGCCAGGCCGGCGCGATCGATTTTCTTGGACGCCGTTACGGCTTGCCCCCAGCCCTCAGTGGCCATCAAACATGGTTCCTCTGGGGGCCTCGCGGCTATTCCGGGAACTGCATGATCGTACTTGATGACCGCCGTGAACGACTTGAAGAACTCTGGCAAAGCGTCGAATACGTGGGCACATCCGCTGACAATCCCTATGCCCTGGAGAAAGAAATTCCGGTCTTCATCTGCCGCGGCACGAAATTCGGAACACTCACTGACATTTGGCCACAACTTAAACGCTGGCGCTAGCATTCAATTCGCTGGCCAGAAACTGGCGAATGTTTTCTGCAGAACTTGGTCCAACTCACACTCGAGCACAGGTATCGGACTGACACAACAATCTTTCCCGGTTTTGTTAACCCCCGCGATTTCCCTTGCATCCCTTGACATCGCAACTCCTGGTCATCAACAATTCATCTGCACTTCTTAAGTCGGCTCTGAAATCATCGAATGAAATCGTTCCATCCGTTTCGAAAGCTTCCTCGACGAGGTTATTCATGTTACTAGCAGCTCGCATGGCGATCTTCTTCTGCCTTCCATTGGTGCTCGCAGCGGTTCTCTCTGCACAGAAAATTACCGTTTCTCAGCCCACCATCTGGGCCAGCAAGCCGGACGTAACTGCTTTCGAAAAAATCGAAAATGACCGCCTCGCCGCTGGCCAGCGCTCTATCGACAATCTGCTCGCCGCCAAAGGTCCGCGCACCGTAGAGAACACTCTTGCCCCGCTCGATGAAGCCTTCCATCAGATCAACACCGCGGCATACTTCGCCGGACTGATGGAACAAGTGCATCCCGATTCAACTTTCCGCGACCACGCCACGGCCATGCTCACGAAGGCCACCGCTGCGCAGACGGCCATCGCCCTCAATCACGATGTTTACAACGCCCTGGCTGCGCTTGATCTTTCCAAAGTCAACGCGGCGACCCGTTACTACGTAACCCGCCAACTTCTCGAATTTCGTCTCGCCGGTGTCGATAAGGACGATGCTACGCGAGCTCGTCTGAAAAAATTAAGCGATCAGGCGACGGAAGAGCAGTCCATGTTCGATCGGAATATTTCCGACGGACAAAAAACCATCGAGGCTGACGCTTCCGAACTTGACGGCCTGCCACAGGATTACATCGATCGCCACAAGCCCGGCGCAGATGGAAAGATACGCCTCACCACTGATTATCCCGATTCGCTTCCCGTCTTCAGTTTCGCCAAAAGCGATTCTCTGCGCCGCCGCATGGCCCTCGCTTTTAATACTCGTGCCTATCCGAAGAATCAGGAAGTCCTTACCAGCCTGATGAAAACGCGTTACGAAATTGCGACGCTGCTCGGCTATCCCTCGTGGGCCGACTACAACGCTGCCGATAAGATGGTTGCCAAAGGCCACAACATTGCGGATTTCATTCAGCAGGTGAACGATGCGTCTCGAGAGTTGTCGGAGCGCGAGTTTAAGATGTTGCTCGCGGAAAAACAAAAGACCGATCCTGGCGCCAAAGAAATATGGGATTACGAACGCGGTTATCTCTCGGAACTAGTTCGCCGCACCAAGTACAATTTCGACTCTCAATCCGTCCGCCCGTACTTCCCGTTCATGGAAGTCAAGCAAGGCATTCTCGATACCGCCGCTGATCTCTTCCACGTGAGCTTTCAGCAGGAACAAAACGTGCCCTCATGGGATCCGGCAGTAGAAACCTGGATCGTCATCGACAGCGGAAAACCCATTGGTCGCTTCTATCTCGACATGCACCCGCGACCCGGCAAATATAGCCACGCCGAAATGGCTCCCGTGCTCGACGGCATTCGCGGCAAGCAATTGCCGGAAGC
>JBAVGI010000399.1:0-4955 GCA_049684755.1 Candidatus Sulfotelmatobacter sp. | reverse complement strand
GTTTCGGCAACTTCCAGGAAAAGTTTGTCGGCTTCGGCAAACTTTCCGTCGCGCACCCAGGTCATCGCCTTCTGCATGGTGTAGTTGAGCCGGTCCGCTTCGTTATGGGCAAAACGGATGGCCTTGTCATATTCGATCCGTGCCTGCTCCTGATTCCCCATGAGAGCATAGGTGTCTCCCAATCCCACCTGGGACGTGACAAAATCAGGATCGATCTTCAATGCGGCTCGATAGTGTTGCAGCGATCCTTCAAAATTTCCCGACATGCGCAGCAATTCGCCGTAAGAATCCTGCGGATTCGGTTCCTTGGGCAGCAGCGCGACATAGCGATCCATCGCCGCAAAGGCCTTGGCGAATTCACGGTTGCGCGCATCCACATAGGCCAAGTCGTTCAGCGCGGCGGGAAAATTCTTATCGAGGGCGAGAGCTTTCTCCAGAAAGCGCTGCGACTGGTCATCGCCATTTTCTCCCATCAGCCAGTTAGCCGCGAGATAAAACAGATGCTTATCTTTGGGATACATCTCCAGCATGTCGTTCATGGCGGAGATTCCGCCAATATAGTCGCCTTCCTGCACTTTAACGATCCAGGCAATCATGAGCTGCTCGCCTGGGGTGAGCTTGGGCGCGAGCGCTTTGGCTTTTTCGCGGGCGGCGCTGACTTCTTTTGGATCGGTGCTGTTGAAGGCGATCCAGGCCCAGGCCACGGCCAGATTGGGATCTTCTTTTACAGCTGCGCGCCAGTCATCGTTGCAGCGCTCAAGGTAAAGATTTTCATAATCTTCCATGCCCCTTTCGTAGAGGGCGCGAGCTTGCGCCGACGTGGTGGTGACGGGCAGTGTTCTCGCGGTCGACTGCTTAAGGTGATGGGCGTAAACCGGCGCGGAAAGGCACACGCCAAGGATGATGGCAGCGCAGATGGAGCGACGCATTCAATTCTCCGGAACAGACGCTTTGGGGGAGAGAATATGAGAGCAGCGTAACATCGCGGTAACCATGTCCCTAGTGACGGAAGTCGTACGACGGGCGGGAGAAAGCGATGCAAGCGGAGACGCCTATGTGAAGAAGAAGCCCCTGCCGCAAGCAGCAGGGCCCGATGAAAGGAATCAGAAATCAGAATTTGAAGATTGCCGCAAACTGAACGCCTCTTGGTCCGCCGCCGCCAAGGAACGGATTGCCAATGCCCACGTCTCCAGTAGCCGTGAGTTGATAGTACCCGCTGTTTCGTCCCGTGGCCGCATCGGGCGCACCGGCATCACCGATAAAGTTTGGCAACAGCGGATTCGAGAAGTTGGGGTGGTTCAGCAGGTTAAAGAACTCTGCCCGAAGCGTCATATTGACGTGCTCGGTGAGCGCGGTCTCTTTGAAAACAGAAAAATTGAACTCCTTGAAGCTGGGAGCAATGAGAGAGTTGCGTCCTTCGTTTCCGAAGTGGCGTGTGCCTGCCACGCAATTGCTTTCGTCAGTTGCCCCAGGATTCAGGGCTGGATTCCAGGTGCAAGGCGCGGCAAATGCAGCCAGGTTGAGATACTGCGCGGGGTTACTGGAATACTGCGGAGTTGCAACCACATCGGGGCGGTCAAATCCCTCGCCGGCTCCGGAGTAGTCACCCTGGAATTCATAGTTCAGCTGCCAAGGCTGGCCGTCCTGGAGATTCAGCACGCCGTCGAGTCCCCAGCCATTCTTCAGCTTCGACATGGCGCCGCTCATTTGGGGGAACTGGTAGGTAAAGTTCCAGGTAAAGCGACGGCGAATATCGAAGCTGGAATCGCCGCGGTTACCCGCCGGATTAGTACTGTCTTGGGGTTGTGCCTGGTTGGGTTCGAAATCCTCGAGATCGCTGGCGGTATCGATGGAATGCGACCAGACAAAGTTCGCCTGCGACGACAACCCGTGCCAACCGCTGGTGCGCAGGCTGGCCTGCAGGGCGTTGTAGATGGAATTGGCCGACGATTTTTCCTGGTTGATGTAAAAAAAGTTCGGATAGTTCCGCGGCACTCCGTACGAAGTAACCCCGTCAGCCAAATCGGCGGCGGTAATCTGCGCCTGGCTGGGCTGATTGATATCCAGGAATTGAAACAACTTCGTTCCCTTCGCGCCCACATAGCCAAGTTGCAGCACGGTTCTGTTGCCCAGCTGCTGTTGAAAATTCAGGTTGAAGTTCTGCACATACGGAGTGCGCATGTGCGGGTCTACGGAAAAGAAATCACCCTCGGGGCCATATGCCGAATAAACGGGGCTTCCTGGGGCCAGAGGTGTGACGGCAAGGCCGGTGATGAGATCGGTAGCGACGCTGCCCGTAGCGAGCGCTTGTGGGCCCAGACCCGGATACGCAGGTCCGGGGCAGAAGACGCAATTCCACGGCAAGTGACCGAGGAAAATGTCTTGTGAGAACGCGTCGTAGAACAATCCCCAGCCTCCGCGGATGACGGTTTGTCCCTTGCCTGTCAGGTCGTAAGCGAAAGCCAGGCGAGGAGCAAAATTATTGAAGTCTTTGCCGTAAAGCTGACCGGTAGGATCATTGCTTCCGCCGTTAGCAGGATTGAAAGTGTAGAACAGTCCGTTCTTCTCGCCGGTAACGCCGAAGTAATCCCAACGTAATCCGTAGTTGATCGTCAACTTGGTGGTCGCTCGGAAGCTGTCTTGAATAAACAATCCCTCACTGTTTTGAAAGGTGTGCCTTTCAGAATTGCCCTGCACTTGATCTCCCCCATCAGGCAAACCCTGCAGGAAATTCGACAACCCGTCGAAACTCAGCGTGCCCCGGAAATTGTGGTTGATCACCTGCATGATGGTGGTTCGACGGAATTCATAGCCAAACTTTATGTCATGCTTTCCCGTCTTCCAGGAATAGTTGTCCACGAAATGCCAGTTAGAATCCACTCGATTGCGCGGGATGGAACTGGTGGCCCCGATTTGCGAGAAGCTGCCGATGCCGATCGCAGGAAGGCCGCCATTATAGGCGCTCACTCCCGTATCCAGGCCAATGGAACCGGGATTGAAGCTCTCATCTTCAGGAAAGAATCCTTCGACAAATCGATTCCATCCCAGGCGTGCCTCATTCACCTGGCTGGCGTTCACCACCTTCACATAGGAAAGTGATATCAGTTGAACCCGAGTCGGAGTAGTGGTGTTGAATCCCGGTAACAGGCCGCCGGCAAGCTGCGCAAACGGAAAACTCTGGGAACTATCGCCAATGTAGTAGCGGCCGGTCAGGAGATTATTAGGATTGAAGTTGTGATCTATTTTTACGATTGCGCTGTCCACGCGGTTGAAGAAACTGGTGGAGGTGGAAAGATTATTCCCGTTGGGGCAACCGATATCGAATGCCGAGCCAGGGCCCAGGATTTGACCAGGCTGGGGGCCGGAACTGGCGATATTCGGCGCCGGGAAGGGATTGCGCGCTAACAGAGCCGCTGACACAGGATTGGCAGCGCCGTTGGCAGTGATGTCCGCTGCAATCTGCGCCGGATCAGGCACGCAGGTATTTCCCGCCTGAGCGCCATTTTCACGCTGGCCTTCATAGTCGGCATAGAAAAAAGTTTTGTCTTTAATGATCGGGCCGCCGAAAGAGCCGCCGAACTGGTTGTTGTTGAAAGGACTTTTCGGATCGGGCGCAAAATTAAAGTAATTTCTCGCTCCCAGTTTGCCGGTGCGGAAATATTCCAGCAACGAACCATGCCAGTTGTTGGTTCCGCTCTTGGTCACGATGTTGATTACGGCGCCACTGTTGCGACCGTACTCCGCCTCATAGTTGGAAAGAACCTTCAACTCGGCGACTGCATCGAGCGGCAGAATCGTGGCCGGATCGCCGAATACGCCAGCCTCGTTGATAGCGGGATCGTTGCGGTAACCATCATTCATATCGGTGCCGTCGAGCAGGAAATTGTTGGAGCGGCCCCGCGACCCATTCATAGAAAAAGTGCCGTAAGAACCAGGCGAATCCGAAATTTGGTCGGGAGAACCGGCCACACCCGGATTCAGATAGATCAGCTTTTGATAATCGCGTCCGTTGACAGGAAGAGCCTCGATCGTCTCCGCGGTCAGGGTTCCGCCAAGCTCGGCGGACGTAGTTTCGACTTGGGGCAACAATTCGCCCGACACCTCTACTCTGCTCGACACCTGACCGGGCCGCATCTTGGCGTCAACGCGGCGCTCGGAGGCGACATCCACAGTTACATTGCTGGCCGCGAAGGTCTGAAAGCCGGTTAGCGTTACCGTTACCGTATAAGTACCAATCGGCAATTCAGGCAGAGCGTAACTGCCGTCCGCGCTGGTCTCGGTGGTGCGTTCCAAACCGGTGGCCACGTTCCTCACTGTCACCTGGGCGCCGGCGACGACTGCTCCCGAGGCGTCGGTTGCGGTGCCGAGAATTGTGCCGCGGAAAGTCTGCGCAGGCAGCGAAACCGCCGCCAGCAGCACAAACATCGCGATGATGCGCGCTCTCATAAAATCTCCTTAAAGCCGATTATTCCGGGAGTGATTTCCGATGCGGCAGGCCAATTTGATCGGCCCTCACCGGGAGGCGCGCAATTCCTTGCAGACGAATGAGATGCAGCGCCCCGACCGCACACTGCACATTATCGAAAGGTTATCGTAACAGTCAACCATCGAGTTGCGATGCGAAGGATAGATTTTACGAATGATGCGGCTGCCGAGAAATATTTCTCGCGGCCAAAGGGGATGGATTTTAAGAGAACTGGAGGCACAACCGGGAAAATTTTGGCGAACTAGAAGCTGATCGTCACGCCGCCACGCACAGAGCGCGCAGACTGCACAAAATATACCGTCTGGCCATCCTGTCCCATGACCGGCACGTAACCCTGAGCCAGCAAATTGCGGAGATCGATCAACGCTTCCATGTGGCCCGGCAAGAAGCCCAAAGTGGGAATGGGTTGTCGAATAAACAGATTCAGGAACGCATCGCTCTGCCCGGGCGAGGCATTGAACATATCCAC
>JBAVGI010000398.1:0-2432 GCA_049684755.1 Candidatus Sulfotelmatobacter sp. | reverse complement strand
GTCGATAGCCGCTCCCGCAAACACGAATGCGCATCCCGTCCAGAACAGGATGCGCATTCAGAGGTCTCTTGAGTTACAAGTCTGCAACGCGCCGGACTTCGGCGTCAGCCCTTCGCACGCGCGGCTTAACGGCCGAAATGCGTGGAGTTCTTCTCGGCGAAGTGCGCCCACTTTTCCGGCAGGTCGTCCAATGCAAAAATCGCCGACACCGGGCACGCCGGCACGCATGCGCCGCAGTCGATGCACTCGACCGGATCAATGAACAACTGATCGGCTTCGCCGTGGCCGGCTTCGTCCTTTTTGGGGTGAATGCAATCCACAGGACATGCGTCCACACAGGCGGTGTCCTTGGTGCCGATACAGGGTTCTGCAATCACGTATGCCATCTTTTTTCTCTCCGCGAATCGGTAACTTCTCGACGCTGATAGTAGCACAGGACCCCTGCAGCAGGGCTCAACGCCGCCGATGTTTGTTTTGCGATGCGGGAATCAACCCAGCCTTCCCGGCTCTCCGCCCAGGTCGGGGAAGGTTTGGCGACGATAGATTCAGAATCCCAAACACCGATTGTCTCTCCGTCGCCGACGCCAAAGTGTCAATATGACAGATCTTCGAACCACTCGCAGCTATCCGATGCTCCGATTTTATTGAACTTGCGTATGAGATTCATGCCGACAATCTCTTGCTGAGGGGATGAAGAGCTTCGCATACACGGAGCGCGCCGACCGGCATCGGCAATACGCCGGCGTGACCATAACTTCCGTCGCGGTTTGTGCTTTTGGAGATATTGCCGATAAAGGAGCGGAGAGCAATTGTTATCCGCCGGAAACAAGTGCGTCCGAGGGGGAATCGGGAAGACACCACGGGGAAATACCGGCGCGGAAGGGTTGCGAAGACCACGGTGGGGACGATCGCGAGGGAGAAATTATACGCGGCGCTTGACGGCGGACAGCATCCCTCGCCGCCGAGGGAGCCGGAGCCAGCGCCTCTGGCCGTCGATAGAGCAGCGCGGCTGCAGGCGGATAAGCCGTTGCCGGTGAGCGAGGCGCTTTATAAGGCTTCGTTTGAGCAGGCGGCAGTGGGCATCCTGCACACCTCGCTTGACGGGCAGATACTGGAGTGCAACGAGTGCTTCGCACGCATTGTGGGATATAGACCGGAAGAACTGGTGGGCTCCAGTTTTCAAGCGATTACGCCGCCAGAAGATCGTGGAAGGGGCAGCACGGCACAGGTCAAAATGCTGAGCGGCGAGCTCCAGACAGCCAGCTTCGAAAAGCGATACCTGCGCAAGGACGGCACGCTGACGTGGGTCATGCTGACGATTTCAATCCAGTATGACTACGAGAGGCGGCCCTTTTGCTTCCTGACGATGGTGCAGGACATCAATGACCGGAAGCAGGCGGAGGAGCGGCTGGCGGCCGCGCAGGAGGCGCTGCGGGTGAGTGAGGAACGCTACCGCACGGCGTTTCAGATGTCGCTGGACTGCATCAATCTGAACCGGCTGAGCGACGGAATGTATGTGGATTGCAATAAAGCATTTCTTGACTTGGTCGGGTTAACACGGGAGGAGGTCATTGGGCACAGCTCGATCGAGCTGAACATCTGGGCCGATCCGGAAGACAGGCGGAGCATGGTGGACACGGTGATACGGCAGGGGGCGTGCCGCGACTTCGAGGTGCAGTTCCGCAAGAAGAACGGGCAGTTGGTCTGGGGGCTGATGTCGGCATCAATGATCGAGCTGGAAGGGATGGTTTGTGTTCTCACGATCACACGGGATGTTTCCGATGCCAAGACGGCGGAGGATGAGATCCGTCACCTAGCCTTTTACGATCCGCTAACCGACTTGGCGAACCGGCGGCTGCTGCTGGAGCGGCTGCGGCAGACAGTGGCGGCGAGCCTGCGGAGCGGGCGGCGGCAGGCGCTGCTGTTCGTCGATCTGGACAATTTCAAGACGCTGAACGACACGGTGGGTCACCACGTGGGCGATTTGCTGTTGAAGGAAGCGGGGCGGCGCCTGAGCAGCTGCATTCGCGCCGTGGACACTGCGTCGCGGGTGGGCGGCGACGAGTTTGTGGTGATCCTCGGAGAGCTGAGCCGGAATGCCGAGGAGGCGGCCTCGCAGGCAACAACAGTGGCAGAAAAGATTCTGGCGAGCCTGAACGAGCCTTACGCGCTGGCAGGCCGCTTGTGCGCGAGCACAGCGAGCATAGGCATTACGGTGTTCGGCCAGGGCAACGATAATACGACCGAGATTCTGCAACAGGCGGATATCGCCATGTACCGGGCGAAGCAGGACGGACGCGCGGCGATACGCTTCTTCGAGCCCGAGCTGCAGTCAGCGGTAAACGCGCGGGCCGAGCTGGAGAACGAAGTTCGCCGGGGGATTCGGAACCGGGAATTCGTGCTGTGGTATCAGCCGCAGGTGGAAGGCGGAC
>JBAVGI010000397.1:0-1772 GCA_049684755.1 Candidatus Sulfotelmatobacter sp. | reverse complement strand
GTCTTGGTCCTGGCTGCCACACAATTGGAAAGGCAAGACGGGCACTATCCGCTGATCGTCTGACTCTCGCCCAGGATCGCCGCCGGTGCGAAGATTGCCCTAAAATGCCGGAGAGCCTTCGTATTCGGCAACGATGCCTGTCTCATCGAACCTGCCCGGCGGCCCGCGCCGCTCTCTGCTCGGCGTACTCCTGCGGTGAAGGAATCGGCTCAAGATCGCGCCCCGCAAACAAGGCATCAAACAGCCCGACAAGCTCATCGTGGATCAGCCCGTTCGATGCCAGAATTTCGCGGCTGTCGAGTTTGTACGGCTCACCCGAAAACGTAGTCACATTGCCTCCGGCTTCTGTCACCAGCAGGATTCCGGCAGCCGTATCCCAGGGATTCAGGTTGAACTCCCAGAAAGCCTCCATCCGGCCCGCTGCCACATAAGCAAGATCCAGCGCCGCTGAGCCGGCCCGCCGCACCCCATGCGAGCGCAGCGTGAACTCGTGGTAAAAATGCACATTCGGATTCGCGTGCCGCTTGCGGCTCGGGAACCCCGTTGCTATCAATGACTCGGCCAGCAACGGAGTACTCGAAACCTTGATCCGCCTGCCGTTCAGCCATGCGCCGCCTCCGCGCTCCGCCGTGTAAAGCTCGTCGCGCATCGGGTCGTAGATCACCGCGCCGACCAGCGCTCCGTCCTCATCCGCGTTGGTCCCGGCAGGCCGGTGCTCCAGGCCCATCGAGACGCAATACTGCGGAAAGCCGTGCGCAAAGTTGGTCGTCCCGTCCAGCGGATCCACGTACCAGCGGTACTCGCCCTCGAGCCGCTCGCGCGTCCCTTCCTCGCCATAGATGCCGTGCTCGGGAAACGCCTCGCCCAATCGCCCGCGAATCAGCTTTTCAACAGTGCGGTCGGCCACCGTCACCAGGTCAACGTCGCCCTTATACTCGGTCTCAACGCCCGCGGCAAAATAGTCCTTGAGCGTCGCCCCGGCTTCGCGGGCAATTCCCGCGGCGCGCGCCACTACCGCCGCCAGCTGCATCTCGGTCTGCTCGATGGCGCCGCTCATGAGCCCACCTCGCGCGTATGCGGACCCGCTTCGGCAAAGTGCACCGTCTTTTTTCGTCCTACCTCGCTGATCGTCCTGATCTGATGTTTGTAAATGAAAAGATTGGGCTGATTTTCGCGGGTCAGGCGAAGCATCGTGTCGTCAAAATACTCAATCCACCCGCGTACCGTTTCTCCGTCACGCAGCTTCACAGAGACAATCAACTGGCGGTCGCTCAACGAGCGCAGGTAGAGGTTTTCCTGCCCGGTCTCACCGGGCGGGGGCATCTTGGAGCGGCGGCGCGAGGAAAGTGGGGGCGTCATATATCCATCTTAGATGCAAGGCGACCTTGCGGCGCCAGCGGTTCGGAAACATTGGACAGACAGGACATGTGCGCACTGGGGAGACCCTAGTAAACTCTGCTGGCGATCACCTGCGTGCCAGTGGCGTTGGATTCGATGCTCGTAGAGCGAAGCAGCACTTCAAAATTCCGAAGTGAACCGTCTGGCCGCGTGGCGCGCCGCAGTACCGACGCGATTGCGCTCTGATGAAGCAGCGTCTCGGCTGCAGCCTGGGTTCCGGCCACGTCCAGTCCCTGCAATAGGAGCAGATGCCCATTGCCGCCAAGGTTGGGAAGAAACGCGATCAAGGCAAACGTCTCGTGCGCCGGCTCATTCCAGTGGCTTTCGTACGACGGCGCTTCTCCCGGTTGCGGGTGGGCATTGATAATCGTCGC
>JBAVGI010000396.1:0-3354 GCA_049684755.1 Candidatus Sulfotelmatobacter sp. | reverse complement strand
GTCGACATTGCAGAATTTGAAAGGATACAGGAAAGCCTGCCGGAAACCCATCGCATGCGGATTTTGATCTGTGAGCAAAACGGAGTTCCGGTGGCGGGCATTGTGGCCTCGGCGATGGGTGATTCCGGTATCTATCTTCTGGGGGCGACCAGCGACGACGGGCTCAACTCGAAAGGTGCTTACCTGCTGCAGTGGAAGATGATCCAATGGCTTAAGGAAAATGGATTCAAGTCGTACGACTTGGGCGGCATCGATCCGGAAGGCAATCCCGGCGTTTACTCTTTCAAGAAGGGATTCTCCGGCGCTGATGTGTCGCAATTGAGCCCATTCGTAGCCTGCGACAATGTGGTTTCTTCCACCATCGTCCGGGCGAGCCTGGTAGCGAAAGGCGTCGTGCGAGGTATCGGGGCTTTACGCCGCAGCCGTTGAACCATAAGTTAAACCATAAATTGGCGATTTGAGATCATGGTACAAGGCATCGAAACTCTAAGCGGATCAACTCTAAACGGATCGAGGGAACAAGCAGAGGGCTCAGTTCCCCGGCAGCTTGGGCGCGCTGGATTTTTGCCGAGCGGCAACTGCACGCTACATCATCTGGGTTTTGTGGTGGCGTCGATCTCAGCGGTGGCTGAGGAGTTTGCGTTCTCCATCTCGGCACATTGGGATGGCGAGATGACGCATGATCCCATCCAACGGGTTCGCGTCACTTTTCTTACTCCTCTCGACCTGCGCAACCCGGTCTATGAGCTGATCGAGCCAGCGAGCGAAGCGTCGCCAGTCAGCAATTTTCTCAAGAAGCGTGGCGGACTGCATCATGTCTGCTACGAAATCGACGATCTGGAGGCAGGGCTGCGCGACGCGCGCAGTGCTGGTCTGGTGGTTGTGGCCGAACCCGCGCCGGCCGTGGCTTTTGCCGGCCGCAGAATCGCCTGGATTTGTTCCAAGCATCGTTTGTTGATCGAGTTGCTCGAACGCCATAAGAAGTAGGCCGCAAATTTCAATGGACATTTCAGTTGTCATCGTCGGTTGGAATGCCAAGCACTATCTGGAACTCTGCCTCCAGAGCCTGGCCGATGCGCCGCCACGCCGCAGCATGGAAGTGATTGTGGTCGATAACGCCTCGGCCGACGGCTCGGCGGAAATGATCGAAGCGCAATTTCCCAGCGTGAAAGTAATTCGCAGCAGCGAGAACCTGGGTTTCTCGAAGGGCAACAACCTAGGCATCCGCCAGTGCCAGGGACGCTATATCGCGCTGGTGAATCCAGACGTGATCGTGTTTGAGGGCTGCCTGGATACTCTCGCCGATTTCTTGGACGAAAATCCCAAGGTGGGGAATGTTGGTCCACGCGTATTCAACCCGGACATGACACAGCAAAGCACCTGCCGGCGGTCGCCTACGCTGTGGAACAACTTTTGTTCGGCCACGGGATTGGCCTCAGCCTTCAAGAATTCCAGACTGTTCGCGGGCGAGCACATGTTCTACTTCTCCCACGACCGTACACGGCCAGTGGATGTGATCGTGGGATGTTTCTCAATGATCCGCCGCGAGACTTTTGACGAAGTGGGCCTGCTCGACGAAAACCTCTTCATGTATGGCGATGACGTAGATTGGTGCCGCCGCTGCTGGAAGGCAGGATGGCAGGTCGTTTTCTTTCCCGGCGCCCGGGCGATTCATGACCGGGGAAAAATCACCGCATCGTATCCGGTTCGCTTCGCGGTCGCGCAACAGAAGTCCGTTCTGTATTACTGGCGCAAACATCACGGCTTCTGGGGCGAGCTGGGAATGCGGACGATTATGCTTTCCCATCACCTGGCGCGCTACTCGTTTGCCGTGATCGGTGGGCTGGCCCGGGGGAAGGAAAGTACTGAAGACGAGGTTAGGAAACAGGTCAGTGGCGCCTGCCTCCGGGCTCTTGTTTCCAGGAATGTTCCGCCGAAGGCCAAAGCAGCAGCCAGTTGCCCGTCCGCATGATTGGTTCGAATCCAGTTTCGCGCCTTACTGCGTATTACAAACGGCACGGATTCGGCGCCACTCTGCGCCGGTTTAGCGTCGCCGCAAGTCGCACGCTCTTTGCCGGCCGCAGCGTCCTGTTTTATTGTGACCTCTCCGCGCTTGGTCCGGCGGCGCAAATGCCGAGTGGGCTGAAGGTAGAACGGCACAGAACGCAAGCCGATCTTAATCCACAAGATCTGCAGGAGATCACCAGTTTCTGGAATCCTGATTTGGCCCGCCGCAATCTGAATGAGCGTTTCGGCCTGGGCGCTTCGCTCTGGCTGATCAGATTGGAAGGCAAGCTTGCCGGCTATGGATGGACGCTGCAGGGCTGCACCGTGGAGCCGCATTATTTTCCTTTGGGCGAGAATGATATTCAATTTCTCGATTTCCACGTATTCCCCAAGTATCGTGGCCGGGCGCTCGACTGGTTCCTGATGACTTACATCCTCCACCAATTGGCTAGTGACGGGCGAGCCCGCGCCTTCGGAGAAGCGGCGGAGTGGAATAAGGCGTCCATATCGTCTTTCAAGATGACACCCTTTCGTCGCCTAGGCTACGCGAGAAAGGTCACTATTTTTGGCTATACCTCGGTTTGGTGGCGAGCGCAGAAAGCCATGGATCCGCAACGGGCCTTCGATGCACCTCTGGCTGCGACCGGCGGGAAGCGGGAGTAAGATATTGTTTTTAACGATTATCCAAGTAAATCAGTCACTTGCATGCTTTACATAACCCGTTACCTGATGTCATGAAGCGCCACCTTCTGGGCTTGGCGGATAAGGAACATATAGGCACTGCACTTTCGAGACTATCCGCTCTTTCATGCGTACCTTACGATAATCCCGTGGCCTCCCCCTGATCGACTTCAGCCGCAGGCCGCAGACTTTGTGTCGGCTTGCTAGCCGAACGGGAGAATCGATCATGGTACGGTCTAAAGATAGAGGGTGTGCTCTAGGCATTGCTATTCTTCTAATGTTTACTTTCGTTGGATTAGGGAACGCGGCAACTCCTGCTTGCACGGCCACAGAGAAAAATGCGGACTTCAGCGCTGACAACGGCTCAGAGGACACCGCTACCGTCAGTGCCAATGTGGATGCAGTCGGGGATTTAGTGGCGATCACCGCCTATTGTTATACGAGTTGCACCTTTGCCAGCGTGACTCTCGGAGGGCAGACGGCTACAAAAACCAGCGTTTTTGGCCCGGGAATTTCTGGCAGTCCAGGTACCGGTCAAGGGGCTATCTTTTACGTGCTCTCGGCAACTGCGTCCGGATCGCAAACACTGACGCTTACAGTCAGTGGCTCACATACCGACGTTCAGACTTCATATATCGACTTCTCTCCCAGTGCAGGATGCAAGTT
>JBAVGI010000395.1:0-10181 GCA_049684755.1 Candidatus Sulfotelmatobacter sp. | reverse complement strand
CCTTTTGTGTTGTTCCACCGCTGGTGATGGCGACGTCGTTGAAAGTAATGTCGACCGCATTCAGCGTGATTTCGGAAGTCGGCTTCAATATCCGGATGGAAATGGTTTCATCGCCGCCGAACGTGGCGGTTTCAAGATGTGGGGTGAATGTGAGTTTGTAGTTTTCCGGTGCGGCCGTTTCCGGCAGGCGCTGCGCAGCCGTCAAGGAGAATGTCACCGACACAAAAATGAGTACCGTAAGAATTCGTTTCATAGATTCCTCGGAAAAGGGTTCGCTTGATTCACTTGTATAGCGACAATGTACCGAAATACCGATTTAAGCGGGTCTAGCCAAATGGGCTCGGCTTATCGGTTGCGCAGTCGCTCCTGCATGCAAACTGGCCGATGATGCAATCTTTGCGAACGTCTGAATAGACTAGCACAGCCGATCGCCGCCCACCCCTTGGTATATCCTTTCTGAGCGACTGATCGAAGTAAAGGTTTCGCTAAATTGGCATTTGGTTGCTCGGGATCGAAGAGTTCGATTATGGAGATGTTCTTTTGCGAATTAGTCCCTCGCGCTGGGGGACGATAACTTGAGTGAGATCACTACCACAGTCCCTGGGCTTTCCAGCGAGGGCCCGAAAAAATCCGGGGATTTCGCCACGACAATTTCCAGAAATATTGTCGCCAGCCTGGCTCGTGTGGCCGCAGTGACGCTCGTTGCGTTGGTCCTTCCCGCCTACCTCACCCACCGTCTGCCCGTCACTACTTACGCAGCGTGGGTGCTTATCCTTCAACTGGCAGCTTATGTTTCCTATCTCGACCTCGGGATACAAACAGGAGTCTCCAAGTTTGTCGCTGAATTCGAGGCGAGGGGCGACGAAGCAAGGGCGGGGAGTTACGCCAGCGCTGGATTGATGCTTATGATTCTTGCGGGCACCCTCGGGGTGATCCTCACCCTTCTTCTCGCCTGGCAAGTCCCCCGGCTCTTCGCAACGATGCCGTCGAATCTGTATCGCGACGTTCGCATCAGCGTAATCCTGGTTGGATCTTCTCTGTCGTTCGGTCTGGTGTGCGCGGTATATTCGGCGGTTTTTCTCGGCCTTCAGCGGTATTGGATTCCGATGACGATTTCGATCGTCAACCGCGCCTCTTACGCCGCAATTGTGCTGGCAGTTGTCGCTCTCCACGGCAATCTCACAGCCATGGGGATCGCTGTGGCTGCAGTCAACGTCGTCACCGGATTATTGCAAGTGATCGCCTGGCGGAAGAAAGCGTCGAATATCCGCGTGTCTATCCGCTTGGGGGATGTCACGATTCTCAAGACTGTGGTTCGCTATTGTTCCTTGCAATCCGTGTTGACTGCCGCGATGTTGTGCATCACCGGACTCGACATTACGATCGTCGGCCACTACGACTACGTGCAAACTGCGTATTACTCCATCGCCACACTGCCGACGAGTTTTGTATTGTTGATCATCTCGTCGATGGTGAATCCTCTCATGCCAGCCTCGTCGGCTCTGAGTACTCAGCGTTCGCCTTCCGAGATGGGTGATTTTTTGGCCAGGATCACTCGCTATTCCACGGTCATCTTGATGCTGACCGGACTCCCACTGATGGTATGCGGATTCCCAATTCTTCGGGTTTGGGTGGGCCCGGTATACGCTTTTAACACTCTCCAATATCTCCGGGTCCTCGTTTTCGCAAATGTAATTCGGAACTTGTGCGCCCCATACGCTACGATGATTTGTGCGACCGGCCGACAAGGAGCCGCGGCCATAAGCGCCGTATCCGAAGCCGTGGTGAATTTGGGCAGCAGTCTTTATCTTGCCAGCCGCTTTGGAGCCATCGGAGTGGCCCTCGGCACCGTGCTTGGTTCGTTCGTCGGCGTGTCACTGCATTTCGCGATAAGCATGCACTTGACACATCAAACTCTTGCGATCTCTCGATTAAGGCTGTTTCTTAAGGGGTTGCTCCGGCCTGCTATCATCGCGATTCCGTCTCTAGTGCTTCTACCGCGCTGGTGGTCGACGGCTCATATCTCTCTTAGCCTACGAATGTTTATTATCTGGAGCCTTACCACTCTGATTCTTGCTTGGTTTGTGGGGTTAAGCAGGAAGGAGCGGAGCGAGCTGATGCATTTCTCCAGAAAAGCGATTTTGGCACTATCAAGTTCCAGTTAACCTTCAGAAATTGTTTTAGACTGTGAGAAACTGGCTGTTCTTGTTCGCCCAATTGTCTATATCGTTTGAGGAGCTAGCCGCGGATGACGCTTTGGTCTGACTTTCTTACCAATGACAAGAGGATTATCCATAAATGGAAGCATTATTTCCCGATTTATGAGCGCCATTTTAAGGACTTCGTCTATAAGCCGGTCACGTTTATCGAAATCGGCTGTGGCCTGGGCGGTTCCTTGCAAATGTGGAAGCGGTATTTCGGCCCGCATGCCCGAATCATCGGCATCGATATTGATCTGGAATGCAAGAAATTTGAAGAGGATCAGATCGAGGTACATATCGGGCAGCAGCAGGACGGCCAGTTTCTGCAGAGTTTGATAGACGAGATCGGCACGCCCGACATTGTCCTTGACGACGGCAGTCATCTGATGAGCCATATCCTGGCGACCTTCCAGTTTCTCTATCCTAAAGTAGCGAAAAACGGTGTTTACCTGGTGGAGGATTTGCATACCGCATATTGGGATGAGTATGAGGGAGGTCTCCGCAAGCCATCCACTTTCATTGAAGCGTGCAAGAATCTAATCGACGAGTTGAACGCTGACCATAGCCGCGGTGCTCTGCCACGCACCGAATTTACTCAGACTACCTTGTCCATGCATTTCTACGACAGCGTCGCCGTATTCGAGCGGGGCGCTCACACCAGGAAACGTGGACTGGAGATAGGTGGTTGGCCGGAAATGCTGGCAGAGCGTGTCAAACGCAAGCTGACTTAGGTTCGGAAGTCCGGGCGGAAAAGCCATGCATCTCATGAAAACAACCCGTGTCGTTGCCCGAAATCTCCTTGGATCACGTTTGACGGATCGTGTTCAGCAGGAATTCCGCAGAACCTTGGGATTCGTGGCTTACTACCGTTCTCGTTTGCGTTCGAAGCGTGGCCTCGAAATCGGTGGTCCCAGCACCACGCTGGCCGAAGGCGGACCAATCCCGGTTTACGATGTTCTAACGTCGTTGGACAATTGCTTGTTCTCCGAAAGAACAATTTGGGCCGAGGAGGTGCAAGCGGGGAACAGCTTTGATTATCATCCCGGAAAACCAGCTGGCACACAGTTTATTTGTGAGGCTACAGATCTCCAGCCCATCAAGGACTCCAGCTACGACTGCCTTCTAGCCTGCCATTGCCTCGAACACATTGCCAATCCTCTTCGTGCATTGGTGGAGTGGAAGCGGGTACTGAGGGACGATGGACTGATCCTGTTAATTTTGCCGCATAAGGATGCCACTTTTGACTGGCGCCGTCCACTTACACCGCTCGCGCATATGATTGAGGACTACGAAAATTCGGTGGGGGAAGACGATCTCACCCACCTTCCTGAAATATTAGAACTCCACGACTTATCTAGAGATCCAGGGGCCGGAAGCAAAGAGGAATTCCGGCTGCGATGTCTCGAGAATTACGCGAATCGGGCGATGCATCAACACGTCTTCGACACCGCATCCGCCACGAAGATGATGAACCATATGGGATTCAAAATCCTTCGTGTGGATACTCTTGGACCGCTCCACATTATTATCTTTGCCAGTCTCACGGATGGACCGATTGATAATCGCCGATTTATGCATCGATGGCATAACTCTGAGACGTAGTTTTCTTCCTTTAGACGATAAACGTAGACAGCTGAGAATGCCGTGAAAGCAAGCAAAATGCCCGGGCAATCTGTCTGCGCGGTGATTGTTACGTACCATCCCAGCGCGGCGGTCCGCGAAGTCGTGCCCAGCGTTCTCGGCCAGGTGCAAGGACTCGTTGTCGTTGACAACGGCTCAAATGCCGACGAGGTTGACCCGCTGCGTGCGGCAAGTCAGGCCCTCGGTTTTCAACTGATTGAGAACGGAGAGAACCTCGGCATTGCCGAGGCCCTGAATCAAGGCGTTCGCTGGGCTCGGAAACAGGGCTATCCTTGGGTGATTTTCTTCGATCAAGACAGCAATATCACCGATGGGTTTGTTCGTGAGATGTTCGCCGCATGGGAAGGTCATGCAGCGCGAGACCGCGTGGCGTCGATTCATCCCCGGTACAAGGATCCAGAATCGGGGGTGGAGATGGTCGTCACTCACGACAGCGACGGTGAGCCGCTCTTACCCATGACCTCGGGATCCATAATGCCGATATGGATATTCGAGAAGGTCGGATGGTTTGCATCCGAATACTTCATCGACGTAGTGGACTGGGAATACTGCTTCCGCATTCGGGCGGCGGGCTTTCTGGTCATCGAAGCAAGAAGCGCTTTTCTGCTACACGCTCCTGGCAAACCTACTAAGTCCACTCTTTGGGGCCATACTTTTGTCCAGACTCATCACAGTGCCATGCGGCGCTATTACATCACGCGCAACCGCTTTGTCTTTTGCAGAAAATATTTCCGTTTGTTTCCCGGTTGGATTATCAATAGTGCTTACGCGCAGTTTAAAGAAACGATAGCTTGCTTGCTTGTCGAGGAGAATCGCGCGAGCAAGTTTCGCAGCATTCTGCTCGGAACCTGGGACGCGCTAACCGGAAAAATGGGCAAACGACAGGGCTTATGACGGAGCATGGAACATGACCCCGCAATCCGTCTGCGCCGTGATTATTACTTATCACCCCAGCGCGAACGTGCTTGCGAATCTGCGTCGCTTGCTCGCACAGGTGCCGGTACTTGTTGTGGTGGATAACGGTTCCAGCCCAGATGAGATTGACCCGATCCGGCGGGAAAGTCGGGCCCTTGGCTTTGAGCTGATTGAGAATCGAGAAAACCTGGGCATCGCCGAAGCTCTCAACCAAGGGGTGCGCTGGGGGAAGAGCAAAGGTCATCCTTGGTTGATTCTGTTCGACCAGGACAGCGCCATTACCGAGAACTTTATCGATCACATGCTCGCGTCGTGGCAGACTCATCCTCAGCGCGAACGGGTAGGTTCAATTTATCCCAGATACGTCTCACCGCGAACGGGTATGGAGGCAGAGGTGCCGCGCGCCAGCGATGGCACCCCGGTATTACCCATGACTTCTGGATCGCTCATGCCGGCGTGGATATTCGATGAGGTCGGATGGTTTGCATCGGAATACTTTATCGATCTCGTGGACTGGGAATATTCCTTTCGAATTCGGGCCGCGGGCTACCTCGTCGCCCAGGCAAAACAGGCTCTCTTATTTCACGCTCCGGGGAATCCCGCGACCACCCGCATTTTGGGCTGTGCTTTCCACACCACGCACCACAGCCCACTCAGACACTTTTACATTGCACGAAATTCCATCGCGTTTTACCGGAAGTATTTGTTCCTGTTTCCCCGGTGGATTTTGAAGGTTATCTACCGGCAACTGCACGACACGGCCATGTCCTTGATCGCGGAAGAGGACCGTGCGCTCAAACTTCGTAGCTTCTTGCAGGGGACTTGGGATGGCCTGATGGGCAGAATGGGAAAACGAGACAAGCTATGAGGTGTCGGAACAAGCGAATGTCCTCCTGGGCGCAAGGTTTAGCGAAGAACTAGATCCTTCGCCACGCTGTTCCATCCGGATGAGTACCGGTGATAACCGCCCTTGAAAGCCTCTCGAAGTACTCCAGGGATTCGCGCAACCCGGGCACGTGGAAGCCCCGCACGATGTTCGAGATGTGAAATTTTTCGCTGGATCTCTATTTGCGCGGCTTCGGCGAAGCGGAAGTCCGTTCGGCGGTCTTCGAGTCTGGTATGCAATTGACGAAGCTGCGCAATCACTCCATGATGGAAATCTGCGCCCCTATCCCGTGCTTGAATCATTCGCCGCCCGAGAGTCTGAGGTCCTGGACCTATTTGTTGTTCCGGGTACTGCCGATACTGCATCTGCGGTTCCGAAATAACTTCAAAGGATCCGCCACGGGCTGCCAACAAGAAGGAAATCCATTTGTCATGAATCTCGTCCTTGGGAATAGGAATCATCGGTTCAAAGAACTCTCTACGGAAGGCCATGGTGGCACCGGTGACCACGGGATGTTTAATCAACACGTCCAGGGCGTTCCCATTCGAGAACTGGTTCTGTTCTCCGGCATCGAAGAGCAGGGTAGGCCAAAGGCGCGACCCCAGCGGATGTGAATCGTTATCAATGAGGTCTGCATCGCTGAAGGCGGCTACGATATCGCTTGATTTCAGGAAGGCCTTTTCGATCCACTCGAGTTTGTGCCGGTACCAGACGTCGTCCTGATCGGCCAGAGCGACGATCGCGCCCTGACATAGGGTGATTGCTTGTTCGAAGTTCTTGGTCGATCCGAGAGTCTTGGCGTTCACCAGGAGCCGGATAGGGAAGGGCGCGCGCTCCGCGAACTCCCGTACAATTTCGATGGAACCATCCGTGGATCCGTCGTCGCATACCACCAGTTCGTCTGGCGGCCTTTGCTGCGCAAGGATGCTATCGAGTTGCGCACCAAGAAATCGCTTGCCGTTAAAAGTGCACATCGCGACCGAAAGTTCAAGACCGGGCATATCGTTACGAAATAGCTGAGCACAGGACGAAATGGCTTAGAATGGTTAATCGGCATTTTACCTTGATCGATACCGCCAGGTGGGACGAGTCCCGTTGAATTCAAATCCGCACGTTGCCTGTATCATTCTGAACTGGAATGGCTGGCGGGACACCATTGAGTGCCTCGGCGCTCTGAAAGATTGTACGTATCCCGCGCTGACTATCATCGTGGTCGATAACGGTTCCTCTGACGATTCAATCGCTCGAATTCGCGCCGCGCATCCTAATCTTCTGCTGCTTGAGAGCGGATCGAATCTAGGCTTTGCGGGTGGTAATAACATCGGCATCCGGTATGGGCTTGCGCACGGAGCGGATTATCTTTGGCTGCTGAACAATGATACGAAGCCGGCTCCTGACGCGCTCAGTGCGCTGGTGGCCAAGGCGCTGACCGATAAGCGCATCGGGGCGGTTTCCTCCATTTGCTACTATGCTGACTCGCCTTCGACCGTCCAGGCGTGGGCGGGGTCACGCGTTAATCTGTGGATCGGGTATGGACGCATCACAACGCAGCCCCATAGCGATGATTGGTTTCACACGCTGAATGGTACCAGCATGCTGGTCGCTCGCACTGCGATAGAAGACGCCGGTTTGCTGGACCAGGGTTTTTTCCTTTACTGGGAGGACACTGAATTTTGTCTACGCCTGCGGAAGAAGGGATGGCGAATTGCGGCAGCTGCTGATTCCCGTGTGCTGCACAAGGTGAATGCCAGCACTGGAGGGAACGTACTGATCCTCGATCGTCACCAAACCGCATCGGGTTTGCGCATATTACAGCTGCATTCCCCCGTACCTCGATTAGCGTCATTCATATTCCTGACCGTGCGTTTCGCGCGACGTCTGCTGCGCTTCCAGTTTTCCCGTTGCAGGAGTGTGTGGGAGGGGATACACGACTATCGGCAGACACTGTCGATGTCTCCCAGGATACGCTGATGTGGCACGCCCCACCGCCCACAATACCTTGGAGCCTGCTCTATTTTCTCGACCTATTCGCGATAGCTCTATTCTTAATTTCGTACTACCGCAATTGTTATCTGCGAGGCTATCGAATCGACTTTTGGCACGCAAACCTGTTCCTCGTCTGCGTTCTCCCCAACATGCTTTTGCTGCCTTTCGCCAGGAACGAACTTAACGCGATCGTTCTCGGAACGGACATGGATGCTGTGGTTGCAGTGCTGCCCCTCATCTTCTTGATCACACTGCTCGGCTATTTTGCCGTACTGGCCGGCGGGAGCTTATGGCGGCTTCGAGTTGGTGTCGGTATGCGAAAGACGGCGATACGGGCGCTGGGTGTCGTACCTCGTTGTTCGATGATGCTTATGTCGTCGCGGAATGTACTGGTATTTCAGGCAGCGCTGTGCTTCGTACTGCAGTTGGTAATTCTTGCCATATATTTTTCGCAGAGCGGTTTCGGATTCAACCTCCGCAGTTTCACATTTGAAAACCCCACCTTCCGGCCGGTGGCACTTCTGATCTCCAACTACTCGATCGTCATCGCGTCACACTGCCTGGCGCGATACGCGGATAAGAAGGAGAGAATCCTTTTAGGATGCACGCTGCTTCTGACCTTCGGCCTGCTTTTTTTTGGCGCACGGAGCAATCTACTCAGCGTTTACATGGGAGTATTGCTATGCTATCTGGTCAAGCTCCGCGGCAGGATTAGCATCTTTCGGATCGTCGGCCTGGCGGTCTTCCTAATCGCTTTCGCATTCTATCTTGGAAGTTTGCGCGCCGGGCAATACTCGCCCGCGGAGTTCTTTGCTTCCTTCGTTTTTCTGGTGTTCTACGGAAATACGTTCTCCGATCTCCGCGATTTCGCGTGGGTCTACTCCGCATGGGACCACGTATTCTGGGCGGGCAAGACCTATCTCGCAGCCCTTCTCGCTTTTATTCCCCGGTTCGCCTCAGACTTCCGCGACACCTGGGGGCTTGGCGCCGTGACATCGTCGACGGTCGGTTTTGATCCCCAGGTACACCCAGGACTAAGGCCCGGAGCTTTCGGAGAGAGTTTCTTCAACTTCGGTCTGCTCGGAGTAGTTGCGGTCGGACTCATGCTGGGCCTCGTTGCACGCCGTGTCGATACAGATGTCAAAGTCGCCTTGGCAGGCCCCCAGCCTTCCATGATGAAGGCATTTGCTTCTTCAATGCTGCTCGGTGTCGCTGGCTCCCTGAGCGTTTCTGCAGGCTTCTCAGGACTTTATGTTCTAGCGGGGATATATTTTTTCTCCTGGTTTTGCATATGCGTGCAACGAATGTTCAAGCCGCGGCGAATCTTGCTCGACCACGCTGGCTAATCTCGGTTATAGGCCAGCACGTTGCCTCATTGAACTATTTCCCCGCAAGCAATTCATGCGCCCTCGCACTCGTATTGCCCCACGAAAACTGGGCGGCCCGGGCCAAACCTTTTTCCCGAAACTTCCGACGTAAAGATATATCGCTCACGACGTGCCTCATCGCCTCAGCAATCTGTTCCACCGACGTTGGGTCCACCAGCAGGGCAGCGTCTGCGGCAACCTCAGGCATGGCCGTGATATTTGACGTGACAACCGGGATGCCGCAAGACATGGCTTCCAGGATCGGGAGGCCAAACCCTTCGTAGAGGGAAGGGAATACCAGCGCCTTCGCACCACGATAAAGTGCGGGCAATTTCTCTTCGGGAACCACTCCAGCGAAATGCACAGCTCTGGTCACGCCCTGACGTTCCACGAATTCTGCAAGTGCAGCCGCCGATTCGCCCGTAAATACCAGTTTCATTTCCGCGCCCAGGCCGGCTTTGGCGAAGGCCTCCACCACTCGAAACTCATTCTTGTGCCGCTTACGGTTGCTCACGCATAGAAGATAGGGAAAAGTTAATCCGTACGAATCGCCTCCCGGTCGATAAGCGGCATCGACCCCGCATCCGACGTTGAAAACTTTCTCCGAGGGAACTCGGGACCACTCGATGATCTGTCTGCGCGTAAATTCCGAAACCGTAAGAATGCTCGCAGCGCGTTGACAAGCTCTTTTCATGAGGGTCGCATAGTAGAGCCGAATAAGAGGACTGCTGTTTTCTGGACAGTAAATGTGGCTGAGATCGTGAATTGTGAAGACAAAAGGGGCGGAGCAAAAGAGAGGCGAATTGTAGCCTGGAGAAAAAAACAAATCGTCTTGAGTCAGCCCGCTGAGTGCCTGCGCGAGTCGCCATGAGTCCAGGGGCGCGGCAGGATGAGACGCCAGCGGAACCGGGCAATAGTCGAGATTGGCGAGCACATGTCGCGCAAAGCGACCGATGCCATGCTCTCCGATCCAGCGCTGATCGGCATAGATCATCAGCTAAATATCGTAACCCAGGTCCGCATAGGCTTAAGGCGCAAGTATTGCCAGCGCTGCGACCGTCAATGCCAACTGGGAGGAAACCTGCGTCCAGCCTTGCAGGCCGCGGATAAAGGCTCCCGTCGGGAGCTTATAAGGCACAACGATCTGATCCCCAGGGTACAAGCGGAGGCGATTGAATTTTGCTC
>JBAVGI010000394.1:0-1994 GCA_049684755.1 Candidatus Sulfotelmatobacter sp. | reverse complement strand
GACACACTCGAGTGGCCATTTTGCCGGGCGCCTCGCGAGAGTGCATCCGCGCCGGGATTGCGGTTGCAGGCGGGTATCGCCGGGTGTATTGATAGCGCCCGACAACGCAAACCGTGCCCGACATGCGTCCGAAACCATGTGCGCCCTGGATGGCGTCGCTTCCCCCCGTTCTCTTTCGTGGAGGAGCGTGGGAATCGACCGTATTTCCGAAGAACCAAGAATTTGGAGGAGATATGAGCTTTCAGTTTCGATCCTTGGCCGTCAGGGCGACCACACTCGCCTCTGCGGCAGTCTCACAAAAGGGGGACATATGAAGTTATCAAATTGGCGCAGGGTACTGATGCCCGCAGCAATCCTGTTTGCGGCGGCGTTGGCCTGCGGAACCGCTTTCGCGCAAATGGGATCGGATGCCGAGGAACTGCATGCGAGCGCAAACCCGGATCTCTGGCCGTCGATGGGCCAGAACTTCGAGCTCGATCGGCATAGCGCGCTCACGCAGATCAATCCGTCGACCGTCAAACACCTCGAGATGATCTGGTCGCAATCGACTGGCGCGCTGCGAGGTCACGAGGGTCAACCGATCGTCGTCGACGTCGGCGGCAAGCCGATGATGTACTTCGTCAGCGCGTGGCCGAACATCGTGCAGGCGCTGGACCTGTCTGACCCGGATCATCCGGTGGAGGTCTGGAATTACCTGAAGAAGACGGATCGCGATCTGTCGGCCGTGCCGCGCGCCTGCTGCGACACCGTCAATCGTGGTCTGAACTATGCCGACGGCAAGGTTCTATTCAACACGCTGGATGGATATCTGATCGCGCTGGATGCCAGGACCGGGGCTGTGGATTGGCAGGTCAAGCATGCCTATCCTGACGCCGGCGAGACCGTGACCAACGCGCCGCTGATCGCCAACGACAAGGTGGTCGTCGGCTTCGGTGGCGACGAATTCGGTGCGCGCGGACGCGTCGAAGCCTACGATCTTGCGACCGGAAAGTTGGTCTGGAAGTACTGGGACAACGGCACTGACCAGGAGATGGGCCTCACGCGTGAGACCAACAAGGCCAATCCGCAATATGGCACTGCCGGCCACAATATCGGAATGCTCTATCCCGGCGATGAATGGAAGCGCGGCGGCGGAGCGGCCTGGGCGTGGTACAGCTACGACCCGAAGCTCAAGCTCGTGTATTACGGGTCGGGCAACCCCGGACTGTGGAGCCCCTCATACCGTTGTGGCGCGAATCCGCCCACGCAGCAGGCGTGCAACGACGGCAAGTGGGACAACAAGTACTCGATGAGCATCTTCGCCAGGAACGTGGATACGGGCAAGGTGGCGTGGGTCTACCAGATGACGCCGTTCGATCAATGGGACTATGACGGTGTCAACGAGCCCATCCTGGTCAACCTGACGATCCACGGCAAGAAGCACAAGGCGCTCGTCCATTTCGATCGCAACGGCTTCGCCTATGTTCTCGATCGGACGAACGGCACGCTGCTGGAAGCGCACAAATACGTGTCGGTGAACTGGGCGGAAAAGGTCGACATGAAGACGGGCCGCCCCGTGAAGGTGTACGAGCACTCACCGTTGCTGGTCAATCAGATGGCCCAGGCCTGCCCCTCGGCGATGGGTGGCAAGGATCAGCAGCCGGCGTCTGTTGATCCCAACAACCCGGAAATCTTCTTTGTGCCGACGAACAATTGGTGCATGCAGGATACGCCGCAGACTCGCACCAGCATGCAGCAAGGCGTGGTTTACGTCTTTGCCAACGTCTATATGTACGAGGAAGTGCCTGGCGTCTCGGGCCGCATAAAGGCGTTCAACGTCGTGACCGGGCAGACGGTTTGGAACCTCCCGGACAAGTACCCGAACTGGGGCGGAACCCTGAACACTGCCGGTGGCGTCGTGTTCTACGGCAGCTTGGGCGGTGACTTCCGCGCGGTCGACTCCAAGACCGGCAAGATCCTCTGGTCGCGGAAGCTCGGCTCGGGAATCATCGGCA
>JBAVGI010000393.1:0-32269 GCA_049684755.1 Candidatus Sulfotelmatobacter sp. | reverse complement strand
GATCCCTGCCGCCCAATAGGATTAGGACGATGAAATGGCGCTCCCTCGAAGAGTCGACCTCCCAAACTGACATTCGCCCGCTGCGCGAAATCTTTGCCGAGCGCAAAGAATTGATCTCGAAATACGTTCCGCCGCAGACGCAAGCCGTCCATACCGCGACCATCGCTGCCCTGAAACAACAACGCCTTGCAGCGAATATTCTGCCCGTCGGCGCAAAGATTCTCGAATTCCAACTCCAAGATCACGATGGCAATCTTGTCTATTCCTCGGCTTTGCTAGCGAAAGGACGCGTCGTCCTCTGTTTCATCCGCGGCCGCTGGTGCCCGTTCTGCGTCGCTCAGATGGAAGCGATGAACCTTCTCCTGCCAGAGATCGCACAAGTCGGCGCAACTCTCGTTGCCATCTCCCCACAGACCGTGCAGCAATCTTTCTTCATGCGCGATCAGCACAAGCTCCGCTTCCCGCTCCTCTTCGACCCCGGCAACAAAGTCGCAAAACAATTCGGCCTCGCCTACCGCGTTCCCGATGAACAAAAAGCCATCTACCAACGCGCCTTCGTCAATTTGCCGTTTGTGAACGGAGAAGATAGTTGGGAGTTGCCGATTCCAGCGACCTACATCATCGATCGCGATGGCACGGTGCTCTACGCTTCCGCAAACGAGGATTACACGGAGCGTCCCGAACCGGAGGGGATCGTCCGCTTTCTAATAAGTTGCCGTTCCCTAAGCTCGGCGTCATCCTGAGCGTAGCCGTTCCTCAGGCGGAGCGAAGGATCTCCCTCTGCACGTTCGCAGCCTGCGAAAGCCCCTCGCCGATCCCACCACTTTCGGTACACTGATACTTCATGAACTATATCTACGGCATCAACGCCGTCACCGAGGCGCTCAAGGCCCGCGGACGCGCCTTCCAGTGGGTCGGCATGGCGAAGGAGCGTCACGACATCCGCCTGCAGCGCATGATTGAAGACTGCCGCAAACTCGGTGTCCCCGTGCGCTTTCTTACCCGCGTAGAACTTGACCGCATGGCCGGCAACGCAGCTCATCAAGGAGTAGTCGCCGTCACCTCGGCCAAACAATACAGCGATCTCGATGACGTGATCGGCGCCAAGCGGGGAAAATATTCTCTCGTCATCGTGCTCGATGGCGTAGAAGATCCGCACAATCTCGGTGCAGTCCTGCGCACCGCCGATGCCGCTGGCGCCGATGGCGTCGTCATTCCCGAACGCCGCGCTGCGCCCGTCACCGGAACAGTCACCAAAGCCTCCGCCGGTGCCAGCGAATACTTACCGATTGCGCGAGTCACGAACATCGCGCGCACCATTGAAGACCTGAAAGAACGCAACATCTGGACAGTCGGCCTCGACGAACGCAGCAAACAAACCTACGACGCTCTTGACTACAACATGGATTGCGCGCTCGTTCTCGGCGCGGAAGGCAAAGGCCTGCACGACCTGGTAAAGAAAAAGTGCGACTTCCTGGTTTCAATTCCAATGCTAGGGAAAGTCCCGTCGCTCAACGTATCCGTAGCAGGAGCCGTGGTGATGTATGAAATTGTGCGTCAGCGACGCGCGAAGACGAACGAGGCATCTGCGGTCGCAAAATGAAGTTACGAATCCTTCTGTTGTGCGTCTTTTGTTGGCCGTTTGTCTCCGCCCTGAATGCATTTTCTATCGACCGCGAAGCTTTCACCTTCACGCACTACGACCTGAACGTCCGCGTTGAGCCAGTTCAGCAACGCCTTGGCGCCCGCGGCAAAGTCACCCTTCGCAACGACTCCCAAACTCCGCAGAAGCTTGCCGTCCTGCAGATTTCGTCTTCCCTGAGCTGGCGCTCTATCCACGCTAATGGCAAAGAGCTGCAGTTTGTCTCTCAGCCGTACACCTCCGATACCGATCACACCGGCTCGCTCTCCGAAGCCATCGTAACTTTGCCGCAGACAATTCCTCCGAAAGCCTCCATCGAACTGGAGATCGCCTATGAAGGCGTGATCGTGCTGGACGCCACGCGTCTCACTCGCATCGGCGCGCCCCAAGATCAGGCCAACAGTTCCGATTGGGACCAGGTCAGTCCGAAGTTCACGGCTGTCCGCGGATTTGGAAATGTTGCCTGGTATCCCGTCGCAACCGAAGCCGCATCTTTGTCCGATGGCAAAAGTCTGTTCGAAGTTGAAGGACGCTGGAGAGCGCGAGAGGCAGCTTCCACCATGCATTTGCAAGTCGCAGTGCCAGATGATTTCGGGAATACTCAGGAGCAAGCTCCGGAACTGCTGGTCAATGCAACCACCTGCCCAATAGCGCACGAGGTGCAGCAGGAGTTCGTTGCCGATTGTACTTTTCGCCAACTGGCGTCGATGGTGCCCACGTTCGTGATCGCCGACTATGAACTCGTTGACCGGCCAGCCGTATCTGTCCATTTCTTGCACGGACACGACACCTCCGCCACAAACTATGCCGATGCCGCCGACAAAGTGATTCCGCTGACCACCGAATGGTTCGGAGCGCCGCACAGCAAAGCCCAAACCGCGGATCTGTTAGACCCGAATGCTGCGCCGTTTGAAAGCGGTTCTCTTCTCCTGACCCCACTAGCGAGCGCCGATCCAAAACTCGCGGCGCTTGCCGCCGACCTCCAGCTAACTCACGCCGCCTTCACCTCGCCCCGCCCCTGGATCAATGAAGGCCTGGCGCACTTTGCGCAGGCTCTTTACCTCGAACAACAAAAAGGACGCCAGACCGCGGTCGATTACATGGCGACGCACCGCGCGGCATTGAGCACCGCAGAAACAACCGACGAGAAACCGCCGGCCGTGCCCAGATCAGAGGACGAAGCGAATCGGTCCTTAGTCAACACCTACGATGAGGAACTCTATCGCAGCAAAGCGATGTGCGTGTGGTGGATGCTGCGCGACATGCTGGGCGATCAGGCACTGAAAAAAGCGATCGCCTCGTACCATCCTGAGCAGGACAAAGAACCATCCTATATGCCGCGATTAGTTCAGGCTCAAACCCAACGCGATCTGGAATGGTTCTTCGACGACTGGGTCTATCGCGACCGTGGCCTGCCCGATTTCAAAGTATCCTCGGCATTTTCCCGCAAGATGTTGCCCGCCGGTTACATGCTCACCATTACAGTAGAAAACCTGGGCGCAGCCGGCGCGGAGGTCCCGCTCATCGTGAAGTTCGAAGGCGGCGAAGTGATGAAACGCCTTGTCGTGCGCGGCAAGAGCAATGGCGTGATTCGTGTGGAAGTTCCCAAGCCGCCGGATGCGATTGTTGTCAACGACGGCAGCGTCCCCGAGAGCGATGCGACCAACAACACCTTCAAGGTTGTCTCGAGCGACGCGGCGAAATAGGCAGACTTAAAATCGATCAGGACTCCTGGCATCGCACCACTCTCCGCCCCCAGTCATTGAGTCGGGACTTGATTTTCGACTCCGGAGTGCGCCGGGTAGCGCGAAACGATGAGCCCGATGCGCAGTCCTCCCAGCAGCGACAGAAGTTTATGGGGAAAGGCATCGCGCTGGTATACGACGTCGCGATCTTCGATCGGAAAGTCCAGATCCATTCGCTGCAAGCCAGCAAAATCGCGAAGACGCCTCAGTTCGCGGTCGTTCTTCGAGAGGAACTCAATCGCATCTTCTATCTGACCTCTCAGATCGGAAACATCACGCGTGCTGACGCTCACGTTCATTCCAGAACATTCGCTCTTCCGCGTCACGCTTGAGCTCGCAAATTGCAGCTCGCCACGATGAAAAGCCGTCAAGGCGTCAAGCGAGGAGGTCTTCAGGAATTCGTCTACATCAAAATTCGTGCCACTGGCTCGAAGCACGCAAGACATGTGTTCTACACCCCTTCAGAGGTTGTGAAGCGTACCAATTCTGCCAGCTTCGCCGCCGCCGCGCCGGAATCAATCGCATGCGCTGCCGCAGGAATTCCGCCTCTCAAATGATCGACCCGTCCCGCCGCTACCAGCGCGGCGGCGCAGTTCAACAAGACCACGTCGCGTCGCGCAGATTTCTTTCCACTCAGAACTTCGCGAACAATCGCTGCGTTTTCCGCCGCGTCGCCGCCGCAAATATCTTCCAACGTCGCTCTCGCCATGCCGAATTCTTCCGGATCCACTTCGTAAGTCCGAACCGTTCCCTCCCGAGCCTCAGCCACGCGCGTTGGCCCGGTAATCGTGAGCTCGTCGAGTCCATCCAGACCATGCACCACCAGCGCGCGACGCAGTCCCAGCATGCTGAGCGCCTCGGCCAGCTTCTCCACCATCTCCAGCGCATACACGCCAACCACTTGGCCCGAAGCATGCGCGGGATTCGTCAGCGGACCGAGCAGATTGAACATAGTGCGCATGCGCAACTCCCGCCGTACTTTCTGTACTTGCTTCATCGACGAGTGCAAATCGGGCGCATACAGAAAACAGATTCCAATTTCGCGCAGGCATTGCGCAGCACGCTCCGGCGTCAACTGAATATTCACTCCCAACGCTTCCATCACGTCCGCCGAACCGCACTTCGAACTGATGCTCCGGTTCCCGTGCTTGGCCACGCGCACACCCGCTCCCGCGGTCACGAATGCCGTCGCAGTTGAAATGTTAAAAGTTCCACACGCGTCTCCCCCAGTGCCGCTGGTATCGATAAGACTGCTGTCAGCGAAGGACGACTCGCTCAGCGCATCCCGGCCAGTGCCGCTCATGTCAAGCGCTATAGATATCGAGGCATCCCCTGCATCCGAAATCGGCAACGGAGTCGCCGCGGCGCGAATTGCCTCCGCGAACCCGACAATCTCTTCCACCGTTTCGCCCTTCATCCGCAAAGCCACAAGCAGCGCCGCAATCTGCGCGTCAGTGCAGTTACCCGCCAGCACATCCGCCATTACGTCGCGCGCTTCCGCGCGCGTAAGCGATTGCCCGTGATTTGCGATGCGATGGAGCGACTCAAGTATCATGTTCCTCGAAATTGTATGGTATAACCGCTCTTCGCAATAGAAGGGCGCGTTCTAGGCGTTCGAACCCGGCCCCTTCAGACGAGGCAGGAAATATTCGCGCCAACTCTCCGGCAACGCAGCCGTGGCAATCGCTTTCTGCAGCAAATCGTGGTTATATTTTTCCTGAACGAACAGCCGGTTCATTTCGGCGATGGTAATGGCGCTCGGATCCTGCACGGCCAGTTCGATGGAATCCCCTACACCTACCTCCCCCTCCTGCTCCACCGAAAAATAAAATCCACTGCGCCCGCTGAGCAAGAACCGCTCCAGAATGTCATCGCGCTGAAATTTGAGCGCGAGTTTATAACATGGCATGCGCGGCTGGCGCGCCATCAGCGTCGCCGATCCAATTCGAAACAGATCGCCAACGTGTACTTCATCTTCACTCAGCCCCTCGGCCGTAAAATTCTCGCCGAACATCCCCCACGGCAAATCCACATCCGGCAACTCCCGCCGCCAAAATTCATAGTGCTGCACCGGGTACGCATAAACCGCCTTGTAAGGTCCGCCATGGACGCTCAGGTCCGCTTGTTGGTCGCCCTCCAGGTTCAATCTGCGCAGCGCGATCCGTCCCGATACTGGTTTTTTAAAAATACCAGTGTTGACGGTTGCACCCTTATAAAGAGCCAGGCGAGGCCGAGAGACATTAAGCGAAATCAATTTCACAGGGAACCTTTCTGCGACGCATTCCGCCTCTGCACGCTACGGTACGCTTCCTGAATTGAACTTACCGATTTGAACTTACCGATTTGAACCACCGATTTGAACCACCGATTTGAACCACCGATTTGACCCTTGGATGTGCCGCCAGTCGAAAGGACGCCACATTCCTGCGTTTGCCCTAATCCGTTCCTCTTCTATAAAATTATAAGTTTGCTGCCCTCAGTCGATCGCCGCAAGCAGGTTCCTTCCGATTCATTACTGAAGAGCGATTATGAAAATCCATGAGTACCAAGGCAAAGGGATTCTTAAGAAATACGGTGTCACGGTACCACGCGGGACGATGGCAACCTCGCGTGAAGAAGCAGATTCCGCCGCCAAGGAATTATTCAGCTCCGGAGCAACCGGAGTCGTAGTTAAGGCGCAGACCCACGCCGGCGGCCGCGGTAAAGGCGGAGGCGTAAAAATCGCCAAGTCCGCCAACGAAGCCGGAGACATCGCGGAAAAAATGCTGGGCATGAAGTTAGTCACGCATCAAACCGGCCCCGAAGGCCGCATCGTGCGCCGCCTGCTCATTGAAGAAACTTTGCCCATCGACAAAGAATTGTATTTAGGAATCCTGGTTGATCGTGCCGAAGGCAAGCCGGTGTTCATGGCCTCCGCCGCGGGTGGAATGGATATCGAACAAGTAGCCGCCGAAAATCCCGATGCCATTCTCAAACAGCACATCGATCCCGGCATGGGCCTCGAAGCTTTTCAGGCGCGTAAAATGGCTTTCAGACTCGGACTCAACGCCAAGCAGATCAATCCCGCCGTGCAATTTCTATCCAACCTCTACAAGGCATTTCTCGATACTGACGCCTCGCTTGTCGAAATCAATCCGTTTATCACGACCACCGATGGCCGGCTCTTCGCGCTCGACGCCAAACTCACTTTCGACGACAACGCGCTGTTCCGTCATCCTGATATTCGCGAACTTCGCGACATCACGGAAGAAGATCCACTTGAAGTCGAGGCTTCCAAGTACAGCCTGAACTACATCAAGCTCGATGGCAGCGTGGGCTGCATGGTGAACGGCGCCGGACTCGCCATGGCCACGATGGACATCATCAAATACGCCGGTGGTATGCCCGCGAACTTTCTCGATGTAGGTGGCGGAGCGAACGCCGAGCAAGTCGCGCACGCTTTCGAAATTCTGCTGAGCGACAAAAACGTGAAAGCCGTTCTGATCAATATTTTCGGGGGCATCCTGCGCGTCGATACGCTCGCCACCGGAGTCGTCGAGGCGGCGAAGAAAACTAACATCAAACTTCCCGTAGTGCTCCGCCTTGAAGGCACCAACGTAAACGAAGGCAAGAAAATTCTCCTGGACTCAGGTCTCAACTTTATAGTGAGCGACACGATGAAAGAGGCGGCCGACAAAGTAGTCGCCGCTGCCCGCGGAGTGTAGAACGCGACTTGTCATCCCGAGCGCAGCGAGGAACCTTGGTTTCGTCCGCAGCGGCAAGATTGAAAGCGCAAGCGGTAATAAGGTGCGAGCAAGAGAAGATTGAGGAATCATAAATGGCAATCCTGGTTAACAAGCAAACCCGATTAATCGTGCAAGGCCTCACCGGACGCGAAGGCACTTTCCACGCGAAAGCCTGCGCCGCTTACGGCACGCAGGTCGTCGGCGGGGTCACTCCCGGAAAAGGCGGCACCACGCATGAAGGCTGGCCAATTTTCAACACGGTGCAGGAAGCCGTGGAAAAAACCGGCGCCGACACCACCGTGATTTTCGTTCCCCCGCCGTTCGCCGCGGACGCCATCATGGAAGCCGCCGACGCCGAACTCGATCTCATCGTCTGCATCACCGAAGGCATCCCGACGCTCGACATGGTTAAAGCCTGGGAGTTCCTGCAGAATCGCCGCTCGCGGCTGATCGGTCCGAATTGCCCTGGCATCATTTCTCCTGGCAAATGCAAAATCGGAATCATGCCGGGATCGATTCACAAAGAAGGTTCGGTCGGCATTGTCTCGCGCTCCGGCACGCTCACTTACGAAGCCGTGCATCAACTCACGCAGCGCGGAATTGGACAATCCACTGCTATCGGCATCGGCGGCGATCCGATTATCGGAACCAATTTCCTCGACGCGCTCGACTTGTTCAATCGTGATCCCGAAACCGAAGCCGTCATCATGATTGGTGAGATCGGCGGCGACGCCGAGGAAACCGCCGCGGAATTTGTAAAAACAAAAATGAAAAAGCCGGTGGTCGGTTTCATCGCCGGACAAACCGCGCCTCCCGGACGCCGCATGGGCCACGCCGGTGCGATCATCTCCGGAGGCAAGGGAACGGCTGCAGAAAAAATCAAAGCTATGGAATCTGCCGGAATCCGCGTGGCAAAATCTCCCGCGGACATCGGCGAAACCCTGGCGGCCGCTCTGGGAGTGAAGGTCTAGGCGGACGAGACGCGGTTGTCATCCCGAGCGAAGCGAGAGATCATGGTTTCGTCGGCACAACCTTGCCGCAAGTAAAAAATTAAGCCAACGACTAAGGACGAACTATCCACCAACTATGAAAACTCTGCAACGCACTCTTACCATCGTAAAACCTGACGCCGTCGCCAAGAACGCAGTCGGTGACATCATCGAACAATTCGAGAAGAACGGCTTCCGCATTCTCGCCATCAAGATGCTGGAAATCTCCAAGCATCAGGCTGAACAGTTCTACGCCGTGCACGCCAGCCGTCCATTTTACGGTTCGCTCACCGACTTCATGTCCAGCGGACCCATCGTCGCTCTGGCTCTCGAAAAAGAAAATGCGATTGCGGATCTGCGCAAACTCATGGGCGCTACAAACCCAGCCAATGCAGAAGACGGTACCATTCGCAAAAAGTGGGCGTCCAGCATCGAGCACAATGCCATTCACGGCTCCGATGCCGAGGACACCGCCCGCTTCGAACTAAGTTTTTTCTTTGCCGGATATGAACTGGCGAAGTAAACCGAGCGCCATCTACTGCCGGGATGAATCGAAAACGCTCGCGGACGAATCGCCCTGCGTTCGCGATAATCATCCCAAGGCTTCGTACAAATGCCCTTCCACCCGGTCCGCTACCTTGGGCAATTCCTTGCGCGCGTGCTGCAAGAAGTGAGGCGAGGTGCGGTGCGCTTCGAGCGCCGCATCGTCCTTGTACTGTTCATAGATGAAGAACCTTCGCGGCTCGGTCTTGTGCCGGTGAACTTGATACATCAGGCAGCCCGGCTCCTTCCGCGATTCTTCGGTCAGCTTTGCAAAAATTGGAACAACATCGCCATCGTGCCCTGCTTTGGCCATCCAGGTTACTGCCAAAACCACCATTCGTGCGCTCCTCACAAAATCGTAGCAAGTAGTCTTAGTGCCTGACCAAGGCAGAAGTCAAGTCCAGATTTTCCCATGTGGTTAAGATGAAGCGCTCTTCAACTCATTCGCGAATTCATCGATAAAGATCGTGTGGTCCCGGTCCGGTCCGGTTGACACCAGCCCGACCCTCGCTCCCGTTTCCTTTTCCACGAACGCCAGATACTCGCGAGCTTGCTTGGGCAACCGGTCAAACTCCGTGATGCCCTGCGTGGATGTCCGCCAGCCCGGCATCTTCTGGTAAATGCATTCGAGCTTGTCGTAGCCGCTGGCCTGCGCTGGAATTTCCATCGTCTTTTTTCCGTCGACTACGTAGCCAACGCACACCGGAATCTCCGCCAGTTCATCGAGTACGTCTAGTTTGGTCACCACCAGCCACGAAATGCCGTTGATCATGCCCGCGTAGCGCAGCAGCGGCAAATCGAGCCAGCCCGTACGCCGCGGGCGCCCTGTAACGGCGCCAAATTCATTGCCGCGCTTTCGTAGCTGCTCGCCCAACTCTTCTTTGTCCTCACTGGGAAACGGCCCCTCGCCCACTCGCGTGCAATAAGCCTTCGTCAGTCCGATCACCGATTGGATCGCATTCGGAGCCACGCCCGTCCCAATCGCCGCACCTCCGGAAGTGGCGCTCGAAGAAGTCACAAACGGATACGTCCCATGATCGATGTCGAGCATCGTTCCCTGCGCCCCTTCGAATAGAACCGACTCGCCCGCGTCCAGCGCCTGGTTCAGCAAGACAGCCGTGTCGCAAACAAACGGCGCAATCTTCTCCGCCGCCGCCGCATATTCGGTATACATTTTGTCCGCGTCAAGCGGCTCGGTATTAAACAGCGCGTGCGCAATCATATTTTTTTCGCGCACTGCATTCTCGATGTGTTTTTTTAACAATTGCAGATCGAGCAAATCGGCCACGCGCAGCCCGCGCCGTCCCATCTTGTCTTCGTAAGCTGGACCAATCCCCCGCGAGGTCGTTCCAATCTTCACCCGCCCCGGCGCATTCTCCGCAGCCAGTTCGATCATGCGATGATATGGCAAAATCACCTGCGCCCGGTTCGAGACAAAAAGATTTCCGTCGACTCGAACCCCCGCATCCCGCAGCCCGCTCACTTCCTTCAAAAACGCCATGGGATCGAGCACCACGCCGTTGCCAATCACGCTGCGGCACGCCGTCCGCAACACACCGCAAGGCACCAGTTGCAAAACGAATTTCTTGCCGTTAATGATCACCGTATGCCCGGCGTTGTGCCCGCCGGCATAGCGCGCTACCACGGAGAAGCTCTCCGATAAGACGTCGACAATTTTTCCTTTGCCCTCGTCGCCCCACTGGGCGCCGACAATAACCGCGGTCTTGCCTCGTTTCACTGCCAACTCCGTTACAGGGATTCGCCAGCGCACAACAGCGCCGCGCGTAGAGCACCGGGGTCGCACACGCCTTGCCGCGACAAAGACTCTAAAGGCTCACTTGGGATAAAAAGCGGGGAAGATGTGTACGAAATATCTTATCGCGCCCACGCCGCCGATGGCAACGAGCGCCTCCAGTCGGTAGTGGTGCAGTTTGAATTTCCACAGTCTAGCAATCGGATCGGGCCTGTGGGAAACTGTGGGCATGAAGAAAACTCCAAAGGTGGGCGATGTGGTTGCAATTGAGGGCTCGCTCGGCACATACGTCGTGGCGAGGGTTGATGGCAACAATAAAACGGTTGCTGTCAAGAATACAAAAGACGCTAGCGTGCTGCTTACAGACATTCCGGCTTCGAGAATCACCCCGCTAGACGAAAGCCAGAACGCTTTGCGAGTGGTGAGAGAAGCTACTGATGATTAGCTATCACTTTTTGGCAGTGATGTTTCCCCGCCGGGGACAGGTGTCAATTTTAGAGGTTTGATTTCTCCGTTAGTTTCCTCAAATTTTTGTACCAATCCAGTCAGCATTTTCGCCAGATTCTTTGCTTGGTGCCACGCGAGAGTAACCCTTACGTTTTCTTCCGCGTCGAACGGATGGTCAGACCCTGGCGGCGTCGGGGCGATCTGCGCGAATCGAATGGTAACATCAAAGAGAGTCCAAGCTGCATCCACGAAGTTGCTATACGCTTGAAAAATCCCGTCTTCAGGAGTCACGAATCCTATTTTTGGCTTTGCGTCGTCGGTCATCAGTTAGCTCCTGTTAGCTCCTGCCGCCGCAACTCGGGTTCCAGCGTCTTGATTCTGTTGACCACCTTCAGCAGCCTCGGCTGACCTAGGTGGTTTTCGCGTTACCTCCATTACCTGTACCGGGGCAAGGATGCTGGGACTGGCAACGATCCAATTGCGAGAGCGCCTACGAGATGAAAAACGGCTACGCCTGTCGGATCGTCGAAAACGGGAGCGCCTTGTCGTTCGGTGCTGGAAACGCGCATCGTCGGCGAAGGTTGGGCGCTGCAACGACTCTCGACTAATATTTTCGAAATCCTCGATCAATTTCGAAAACGTTTCGAATTTTACAGAAAGAGCTACGTCGAAAGCTCTCGCGAATCGCTTTAAGGTGTTAACGCTCCAATTCTCATAACTTGCATCCTCTAACACAGCAACTCGCGGTTGCTTCATTCCAGTAGCTTCTGCCACTTGCCCCTGCGTCATTTTTCGCTGTTCTCGCAGCACCTTAATTTGCGTAGCAATCATAGTGTTCAAACACTCTTCCGCATACGCATCGCGATATTCCTTATCTTGAAATTCAGGGCGTAGCTTATCAATTAACTCGCTCATGACCTATTCTCCGATCTGAATGCGTTAGAAGATCGTTCCTTATATGCGCCGCTAAAATAGGAGCATTCAAAGGATCGTAGTCCCAAGAAATTTCCTTCGCTCCAAGTAAAAAGGTAAAAGCCACTTCATCCTTGCCGGGGCCTTCGCAAACCATCGGCCTCAACTTAACTTGACCCTGTGCTTTCAACTTGAAAATGTTCGGAGTTCCGGTAGGGGCGAGAATGCCTGGAATCAGGTCCGCGCCATGCAAAGCCAGCGCATCAATCTTACTGTTTAATTTCGCTCGTTCCTTCTTTTGAAGCCCAATAGACCACTTCTTCATGAGATTCCCTTCGGCGGGATGAACGTAGTCGTATATTAAACTCTTCGCCATAATATCACAAAATTATTATAAATCAAGCTTGACTTTGTATAATAATTTTATTATATTCCCATACATGAACTGCCTTTCCACTTCCGTCCGAGCACAGGTTATAGCGGCATTGGTCGAAGGCACTTCCATTAATGCCACGTGCCGCATGATCGGAGTTTCCAAACATACTGTTCTGAAGCTGTTAAAGGACATTGGCTGTGCGTGCGCAGCTTATCACAATGCCCACGTCCGCAATCTTCGCACGCGCCGCGTACAGGCGGATGAAATTTGGAGCTTCGTATACGGCAAGGACAAGAACCTCACGCTGGAGCAAGTACAAAGCGGACTCGGAAGCATTTGGACGTGGAAGGCGATTGACGCCGACACAAAACTGGTCATTTCGTACACCATCGGAGATCGTGGAGCAGACACCGCGAAAGCCTTCATGCAAGATGTAGCTTCGCGCATCAGCAGCCGGATTCAGCTAACCACAGACGGGCATCGTGTGTACGCGGATGCCGTGGAAGGCGCATTTGGCGCGGATATTGACTATGCAATGCTAGTCAAGATTTACGGCGCTTCGAACGAGAATCCAGACTCCCGTTATAGCCCAGCAACATGCATCGGGTGCCGCACTGGAGTGCTCGCTGGGAATCCCGATCCCGACCACATCTCAACTTCGTTCGTAGAGCGCAGCAATCTTTCGATGAGGATGGGAATGCGCCGTTTTACGCGGTTAACGAACGGTTTCAGTAAGAAAGTGGAGAACCACGGTCACATGGTTGCGCTCTATTTTATGCACTACAATTACTGCCGCGTGCACAAAACCTTAAGAGTTACGCCAGCAATGGAAGCCGGGCTGACTGACCACGTTTGGGAGATTGAGGAATTGGTAGGATTGCTGTAAAAAAACAAACCCGGCTCCTAAAGCCGGGGGCCACAGAGTCGGAACTCCGTGGGGGTGATATGAAGATTGTGCCGCAAATGGACCTCTATGTCAAGTCAAAACGAAACGTCTAAATCACTGGAAACACGCAAGAAAGTGGCCTATGCCTTCATTGACGGCTTCAATTTCTACCATGCTATCGACTACTTTCCCCATGCGGCAGATCATGAATGTTATCGCAAGTATAAATGGCTCTGCTACCGAAGCTTGATGATGCAGTTCCTTGATCCAGCTACCGAAACTCTGGGAGGCGTCCTGTTCTTTACAGCATTTCCTAATTGGCCTAATTCCGAAGCAAAGCGGCTCCGTCATGAGACCTACGTGAGTGCACTAAAAGTCAGGGGCGTCGAGACGATAAAGGGAGAATTCAAGTCGAAGCAGGTCGAGTGCAAAGCGAAATGCAAAGAGTTCTTTGAGGGTCGCGAAGAAAAACAAACGGACATAAATATTTCAACATCCGTGATTGAGAGAGCTAGTGAATTCGATATTCTAATGTTGGTCACTGCGGACTCAGACCAGGTGCCAACTATTCGCCTCTTTAAGAAGCTTCATCCCGACAAAACTATTTATATTATCCCGCCAATTGGTAGGAACTCTAAGGAGTTGATAAAAGAAGCAGGAAAGGGAACCCGCAAGATTATGGATGAAACACACTTGGCGGCATCGCTTCTACCAAATCCAGTGGACGTTGTCAGAGAGGGAAAAACGATTTCGCGAATCTGGAAGCCAGCAACGTGGTAACGAGCTAGATTCCAATCAACTTTCAAACTGCACCACTACCCTCCAGTCGGTGGTTTTTCCTCTGTGTTACCCTGTGACCCCTGCGTTCGAAAGTTTGGACTTTCGCCGCCAGTAAATTTATCTTTGAACAGAGAAGCCCCTTCTAAACTCGCATCACCTAAATCATGCCCAAGTTCGAAAAACACATCTTCATCTGCGGCAACCAGCGCCCTCCCGGAAACCCGCGCGGGTGCTGCGATCCCACCGGCCAGGCAAGACTCCAGAAATTATTCAAACAGAAACTTGCCGAACGCGGCCTTAAAGGCAAAGTGCGCGCCAACCAGGCAGGCTGCCTCGATCAATGCGAACACGGCCCAAATATCGTCGTCTATCCCGAAGCGGTCTGGTACGGGCACGTCAGCGAAGCCGACGTCGACGAAATCATCGACTCCCACATCATCGGCGGTAAACCCGTGGAGCGTCTCATGCTAGCCGATTCCTGTCTGAACACGGAAAGCTGTGAGCACCGAAAGCCATAAAACATTAACCTCTAGATCTTAATTTTCCAGACGGTAGCCGCCGCAGGAACCCACCGCCCGCGCCAGCAACGCACTGATTCTGGGCTTGACAGGCTACCCACCACCGATGATAATTCTGTGCACGTTTGGGGACGTCCGCAGTTCTCCGTTTTCTAACACTTTATTTCCGTCGCGGCTTTTTTAGTAAGCACGGGCCCCTGTCCGCAACCCCAGGTTCGTTCACCTGAGAGAACTGGCAGTGATTCGATCAGATTTTCGTTCCCACTGCTCCACAAACTTGTTTCGTTGACAAAAGGAGAATACCCATGCACCCAGCCCGAGTTTGCAAATCTTTATTTTTTTGTTGCGCTGCGCTCTTTGCGGCTTTGTCTCAGACTGCTGCAGCCAATACGCTGTGCGTCACCCCTAAAGGTTCGAAGGTCTGCTACGCCAAGATTCAATTAGCCGTAAACGCGGCTGAAAACAACGACGTGATCAGCGTTGGTCCTGGCACCTATAAGGAGGACGTTGTCATCGGCAAGCCGCTTTCCCTCGTCGGCGCCGGGCCCAGTTCTTCCTTCATCGATGCCACCGGCCTCGCTAACGGTATCTTTCTCGACGGGTTCGATAATCCCGGCCTCAAGAACGTAACCGTTGCCGGCTTTACCGTGAAGAATGCCCAGTACGAAGGAGTTCTGGTGGTTAATACTTCGAACTCTTCCATTCTCAATAACCACATTCTGAACAACGACCTGATCGGTCCCGTCTTCGGCTCCGGCCCCGCCTGCAAAGGCCAGCCCGCTTACGAGACCGATGAAAGCGGCGACTGCGGCGGCGGCCTTCACCTCATGGGAGCCGTAAACGTGATGGTGGCCGGAAACTTTCTGTCGGGCAACGGTGACGGCATCCTGATCAGCGACGACACCGCACAGAGCAGCAACAACACGATCATTAACAACAACGCCTCGGATAACCCGCCCGAGTGCGGCATCGTTCTTGCCTCGCATCCGCCTGCCGGCTCCACCCCGCCTCATTTCGCTCCCCACTACGGCGTGGAGAACAACACCGTCGCAAACAATATTTCTTCGAAGAATGGGGTGACCGTCGGCGGCGCCGGGATTGGAATGTTTTCCGATGGCCAGGGTCCCGGCCGCGTTTCGGGGAATGTGATCGTCCGGAATCGGATTATAGGTAACGGTATCCCCGGGGTCGCTCTTCACACGCATGTTGGACCCGCATTCGGCGCCCCCGCCGATAACATGGATGACAATGTTATCGTCGGCAACTTCATCTCCGGCAACGGCGCCGATACCGACGACACTCTCACGCCCGGTCCCACCGGAATCAACATCAACAGTGGCGGCGGCGGATCACCGGTTCGCGGCACCGTTATTTCTCAGAATACTATCGAGAACGAGGCTGTCGACCTTGCCGTTAACACGCCCGCCAAACTCGACGCGCACTACAACGACCTGGTCGGCACCGGCATTGGTGTCGCCAACGTTTGCGCTCTCGATTCCGCCGCCTGCACCGGCAGCATCGACGCCTCCGAGAATTATTGGGGATGTCCCGCCGGTCCGGGCGGTAGCGGATGCTCCACCACAAGCGGGGCCAACATTATTTTCACCCCGTGGCTCAAGAGTTGGGAATAACGTATTCCCTTAATTCCGCAAAGACTAAGCCGCCCATGCTTGGGCGGCTTTTCTTTTACAACGCGCGAAACAAAATGTGGCATCACCGAACTTCCAGCGCGAAGTCAGACTTGGTAGGCGCGGCAGGGATCGAACCTGCAACCACCGGTTTAGAAAACCGGTGCTCTATCCAATTGAGCTACGCGCCCCTTAGCAAAATTTATCACATGCCTCGGGTGGAGTATCATGCGGTGTCGCGTTGACTTCCGCTTCTCCATCCCGGCTGGCCTATATCGACTGGATGCGCGGTTTGGCCTGCGTCCTGATGTTTCAGACCCATTGCTACGACTCCTGGCTCTCTCCCAGTCTGCGCCAGAGCAAATTTTTCATGTACTCGCAACTCGGAGGAACCTTCCCTGCTCCGCTGTTTCTATTTCTTGCAGGAATCTCCTTCGCACTGGTCACAGAGAAACTGTGGAGCAAAAATCTTCCTCCCGTGCAAATCGCGCGCGCCACCATCCGCCGTGGCGCGGAAATCTTCGCCTTCGGCCTGCTCTTTCGCCTGCAGGAATACGTCGTCGCCTGGGGCTGGGCTCCGTTCAGCGATCTGCTGCGCGTCGATATCCTCAACACCATCGGCCTCTCCATGATGCTGATGGGCGTGCTGTGCTGGCTCGTGTTATCGATCAGAGGAGGCCCGCAAGCGAAGTCCGCATTGATCCTTTCCGCCGCCGGAACCGCCCTGCTGATCTCTCTACTCACGCCGCTCGTCTGGACGACCTGGCGTCCGCGCTGGCTCCCATGGCCGCTGGAATCCTACTTCGATGGCGTCCACAATTTAGGCGCTCCGCAAGCCTGGCTGTTCCCAATATTTCCCTGGACAGCTTTCGCCTTCGCCGGCTTGGCAGTTGGATTTATTCTCCAGCGTCAGCGCCGTAGAAACCGCGAAGCTCAAACATTCTTCGCAGCCGGCGCGGCAGGCTTAATTTTGATTGCAGCCAGTCGCTGGCTTGATGCCCAGCCGCGCCAGCTTTATCCGGTCTACGATTACTGGCATACCAGCCCAAATTTTTTCCTGCTTCGAGTTGGAATGTTGTTGATCATTCTCTCGGCATGCTATGCGTGGTGCCGCTGGGGCGCTGCACAGTGGGGTTTCAGCCCTCTCATTCAGTTGGGCCAAGCCTCGCTTTTGGTCTATTGGGTCCACATTGAATTCGTCTACGGTCGAGTTTCCATCCTGCCCAAACACAGCACCAACATCCGTACCGCATCCTTGGGATTGCTGACGATCTTTCTTGCGATGCTCGCTCTCGCCTTCGCGCGCACACGCTTGAAAGGCCACGGAACCGAAATCATGGCCTGGTTTCGCAGCCCCATCCGCGCCAACTGAGCGCGTTTCACTATTTACAGCCATCGGTCACAGACATTTGTCATCCCGAGCAGAGCGAGGGATATTGGTTCTGGACTCCCACATCTCAGGTCCTATTGAAATTGTTTTGCGAACTCCACCACTTCCCGCTCCGCCCATCGTCCGTCGTAAGTGGAGAGTCCTTCGCGATCTCCGACAAACGCACAGTGTCCACCGTCTGCAGTTTCGCGATAAGTAACGTTGTGATTAGACATCAGCTTCTGCCGCGTCTCCGGCAATATGCGAACAAAAGGATCGTTCGCGGCATGAATTACCAGCGCAGGGCGCGCGATCCGATCAACTACATGAGCCGCGGCGGCACGCGCGTAGTAATCGTCGGCTCCCGTGAAACCACAGTAATACGCGGTAATGCGGTCATCGAACTCGCGCAGGCTCCTAATTCCGCGCAGGCGCGATGCATCAAACGCTTCGGGAAACAACCGCGCCTTGCGCCGAAACCTCCGGAACAATTGCAGCAGAAAATAATATTCGTAAATCCGGTTAGCCGGTTCGTGCAGCGCGTCCGCACCCGCCGCCAGATTCACCGCCGGACAAACCGCTGCCACTCCACGAAATTCCGTTGGCCCATCATCGCCCCACTCTCCAGCCAATTTCAAAACCAGATTCCCACCCATGGAAAATCCAATGAGCACGAAGCCGCGAACTCCGTCGCGCTCCACAACATTCCGGGCAACCGCTGCCACATCCCCAGAGCGCCCGGAGTTATACAGCGTAGGCGCACAATGATCCATGCCGCCACAGTTGCGCTGGTTCATACGCACCACATTCATCCCCGCGGCCAAACCGTTGCGCGCAATTCCCAGCATGTATTGCGACTCGCTCGACCCCTCCAGCCCGTGCACCACAATCAAAGTCAGAGCCTCGCTCCGTTCTTTCTGCCAGTGGCAGTGGCACAGAAGCGGGATGCCCGGCTCCACTTCAATCAGTCGCTGCTCAGCCGCTGGCAAATGGATTCGGCGCGACAAAAAAAATGCAGCCAGCGTCTGTACGTGCCCGCCCCGCAGCCGCGAGCGCGGCCGGAACTGCGTGGAAACGAACGCTGGCTTCTCGATCAGTTTGGCCTCAGTCATATTCTGTTTGGGTCGTAGGTCTGCGCGCTAGGCTTGGCATCTATCCGATGAATTGTCATCCTGAGAGAGAGCGCCTTTTGCGCGACCGAAGGATCTCTCACCCACTAAACTTTCCCCTATCCACATTGCGTCAAGTTCGCCCAGTTTGCGAACTTCCCTCAAAACGATTCTAATAGCTTCAGTTCGCTTCACGGGAGTGATGCACATGCCGATTTTTGAATATGTCTGTCAGGAATGTCAGCACGAGTTCGAAGCTCTGATCTTCGGCCGCGACAAAGCCAAGTGTCCAAAATGCCAAAGCAAGAAGTTGAGCCCACAGCTCAGCGTTTTTGCCGTCTCCGCGAAGGGCTCAAGCAGCGCGTCCACCCCCGGCGGCGCTTGCGGTTCCTGCGGTGATCCTCGCGGTGCCGGCGCCTGTTCTCTCGGCGACATGGATTAATGGATTAACTTATCAATGGATTAACTGACCCCGCGAGAATGCGTTAGCGCCACTCTGTCCAGCAAACTTTAGAGACACCTCTGCAGGTAACTGTGGTTACCTTTGTTTGCCCACCGACCCCGCCTACCATCCCTTGAACTCGCTTCGAGCCAAGGAGAGTCGAAATGGACAGGCGCCACCAGTCGCGTATCTACGTTGACCTTCCCGTGCAAATCTGGGGCATGGACACATTTTCGCGCCCCTTCACTCAGCCCGCCAGCCTGCGCAACATCAGCGGCCGCGGCGCAACCCTGCAATGTGTCGACGCGAGACTCAAGCCCGGAGATGTAGTTGATGTTCTGTACGAGGGCACGAAAGCTCAATTCCGCATCGTCTGGTGCGGCAAGCCGGGCACGGAAATGGCCGGCGAAGTCGGTGTTGAAAATCTCTCTACAGATGTCAGACTTTGGGATGTCGATCCACTCCGCTGCGCCGCCGCCGTAGGCCAGGGTTAAATTTCTAAGGGTTGTCATCGTAAGCGATAGTGATCAGCTGCCCCAGTCCACCTTCGTGAACCTTAGTGTCCTTCGTGGTTAATCCGCTCTTCGAAACTACCTTCCGCACCCACGCACGCGTTAAACTCCCAAAGATGCAAGTAAAGATTCTCGGCTCCGCCGCTGGAGGCGCATTCCCCCAATGGAATTGCGCCTGCACAAACTGTCGCGCCGTCAGGGCCGGCACCTTCCGCGGCAAGCCCCGCACACAAACGCAGCTGGCGCTGAGCGAAGATGGCAGCACATGGTTCCTGCTGGGCGCATCTCCCGACCTGCGCTCGCAAATCGAAGCCGCGCCCGAATTGCATCCCCAACAAGGAATGCGCCACTCCCCCATCGCCGGCGTAGCCCTCGCAAATGCTGATCTCGACCACGTCCTCGGACTCCTTCTGCTGCGCGAACTCCAACCGCTGCGCATCCACGCCACTGCCTCCGTTCACCGTATTCTCCGCGACGATAACTCGATGTTCGGCATGCTGCATCGTATTCCAGATCAAGCCAAGTGGAATGACTTTGCATCGGGAGAAGAATTTTCTCTGTGCGATGCCGGCGGCGCGGATTCCAGTCTCCGCTGCCGGGCGTGGTCGCTGAACTCTCACTATCCCGCTTATGTCACGGCAGAACGCCAATCGCAATTATCCCCCGGCGAAGCTTCCCTCGGCTTCTTCGTCCATTCGAAATCCGGCGCTCGGCTCGCCTATATGCCAGCCGTACCTAAGATAGATGACGCACTTCTCGCCGAGTTCAATACCTGCGACCTGCTGTTTTTCGACGGCACTTTCTGGAGCAACGACGAACTCATTCGCCTGCAGGCCAGCGGACAAACCGCCCACCAGATGGGCCATGTTCCGGTCGAAGAAACTCTGGTCAAGTTGGCGGGAGTGCGCCGCCCGCGTAAAATATTCCTACACATCAACAACACCAATCCCATGCTGGATGAGGCAAGTCCTCAATATCGCCAGGTGCGGGGCGCAGGCTGGGAAATCGCGGAGGATGGATGGCAGTTCAACCTGTAGAAACCGACACCGCAACGCAAGCCCGCCCCTTGCTTTCGCTCGAGGAGTTCCGCGCGCAGTTACAATCCACGGGCGAAGAGCGCTACCATCACAAACATCCTTTTCACCTGTTGATGCACGAAGGCAAACTCACGCGCGGACAATTACAGGCCTGGGCCCTAAACCGTTACTACTATCAAAGTAGTATTCCCATCAAAGATTCGATCATCCTTTCGCGTGGGCCCGACCCGGTATTCCGCCGCGCCTGGCGCAAGCGTGTCGTCGACCACGATGGCGACGCCACCAGCGAAGGCGGCATCAAGCGCTGGATCAAACTGGCGGAAGCTACAGGACTCGATCCCGCTCAAGTCCGCACTGGAAAAGGTATTCTTCCCGCGACTCGCTTTGCGGTCAATGAATATCTCAACATAGTTCGCAGCCGTTCTCTGCTGGAAGCTGTCGCATCGTCACTGACGGAATTGTTTTCGACAAAGCTCATCACTCTTCGAGTGGAAAAATTGCGTGAGTATTATCCCTGGCTCGCCGGAGGTTTGGATTATTTCGAAGCCAGACTTTATCAGGCGCCGGAAGATTCGCAATTCGCTCTGAATTATGTATTCGATAATGCCAAAACGCGCGCCGATCAGGAATTAGCAATTCAAGCCTTGCGCGACAAATGCGACATTCTCTGGGCCCAGCTCGACGCACTCTACTTTGCCTACGTGCAACCAGGATGGCCGCCGCCCGGCGCATTCCGAATTGAGGGCGCATAACATGAATCAGGAACGCAATAGGAGTTCCGTCATTCCGATTGGAAAAGACCGAAGCTCATCACCAAACCTTGTCATTCCGACCGGAGCGGAGCGGAGCGAGCGAAGTGGAGGAACCTGCTTTTCTTTGCAGCTCCGCAGCTGGCTGTCCGTCCCACTAAGCCGCGCAGAGTACCGTGGAAGAGCGGCGCTTCAGCGCCGCGTAAGCTTTGCAAAATGATGTGGGCTTCAGCCCCGGTGAGACACCATGCCTCCTCCCTCCGACACCAGCCAGCCACGACTCGCAACCGGATGCCGCTGGGGAGCAGATCCGAAACCCGGCGTCGAAGAACGCATGGTCCTGTTTCCCGAAGGCGCAATCAAACTTCAAGGCACCGGCCGGCAGATCCTTGAGCGCTGCGACGGCCAACGCACCTTCGCCGAGATCATAAAAGAATTGCAGGCTCAGTTCACCGTCGCCGATCCTGACAAGATTCGCGCCGATATTACCCAGTTCCTCGAGCAACTGCAGCAAAAAAGAATCATTGATTATTAGACGCAAAGTACTCGATTGACAGCGCAAGCCGTTGTGGCTAGGTTGAACTTAAGTGGATGCGATTCGAGGAGGCTACTTCCAATGACGGGAATACAGTTCATCACTGACGAAAAAGGTCGCAAGACAGCAGCCGTAATCGATTTGAGAAAGCACAAGGCTCTTTGGGAAGATATTCAGGATGTGCTGGTCTCGCGGTCGCGGCGCCATGAAAAACGGATTCCGCTCGACAAAGTAAAGGCGGACCTGATCAAGAGTGCGAAATTGAATGGCTAGCTACCGCGTTGCCTTGACGTCAAGCGCAGAGCGGGAATTGAAAAGACTTTCTCGCCAACTCATCGCGCGCATTATTTCGGAGCTGGAAAATCTGGCTTCCAATCCCCGCCCTTCCGCCTGCAAGAAGCTAAGAGGAGGAGATCGCGAGTGGCGTATTCGAAATTGGGGACTACCGTGCCGTCTACACAGTCGACGACGCGAGATCGCTTGTGGAGATAACGCGAATCCGTCACCGAAGCGAGGTTTACGAACGATGAAAGTTCCGGCTTCGAGAGCAAAGCGGTGTTGCTGTGGCCTCCCTTTAGATGCACGGACGTCGCTGAATCAGTGCAATAACAGCGAAACGTCGATTATTAACCAATGATTCAGCCCCGGCATTCATGATCCCCAACCCTCTAGCCCTCATCGCCGAACTCACGCACCGCTGCCCGCTGCACTGCGTCTATTGCTCGAATCCCCTGGAGCTAGCCGCGGTAACTTCGGAACTCTCCACAGCAGAGTGGATCGACATATTCCAGCAGTCCGCCAAGCTCGGAATGTTGCACGCCCACTTCACCGGAGGCGAACCGCTAGCCCGCCCCGATCTCACCGAACTTGTCGCCGCTGCGCGCACCGCCGGACTCTATACGAATCTCATCACTTCTGGAATCGGCCTTGCCGAAGCGCGCTTGCACGCGTTAGTCGATGCTGGCCTCGATCACGTCCAGGTCAGTTTTCAGGATTCCCGCGAGGGCGCAGCCAATTGGATCGCTGGAGCTAAAGCTCACTCCCACAAGATTGAATTGTCGCGCTTCATCCGCCGCCACAAAATCGCCTTCACCGTAAATCTGGTCATCCATCGCCAGAACATCGATCACCTCGAAGAGATGATCTCGTTCATCGAGCAACTTGCTCCCAACCGTATGGAGATCGCCCACACGCAGTACTATGGCTGGGCATTAAAGAACCGTGCCGCGCTACTGCCTACGCGAGAACAACTGGAAAAAGCTGTAGAAGCCGTTTCCGCAGCCGAAAAGCGCCTCGCCGGACGCATCCGCATCGATTTCGTCGTCCCCGATTACTACGCGCGCTTTCCCAAGGCTTGCATGGGCGGCTGGGGACGCAGATTGATGCTCATCAATCCTTCAGGAAAGGTTCTTCCCTGTCACGCCGCGGAAGTAATTCCCGGCCTCACCTTCGAAAATGTCCGTGAACAAACCCTGGAGTCCATCTGGCGGGATTCTTCGTCATTCCAGCGCTTTCGCGGCGAAGAATGGATGCCGGAACCCTGCCGCAGCTGCGACCGCCGCACCGAAGATTTTGGAGGATGCCGCTGCCAGGCCCTGCTGCTCGCCGGCGACACCACGGCAACCGATCCCGCCTGCTCCCTGGCTCCCGCGCATCACATTGTCGAGTCTGCGCTTGCCGAAGCGAATTCCAGCGCCGCCATCTCGCAGCCGGTTCCGGCTTCCTCGTTTGTGCAGTTACAGCAACGTACCGGCGAACTCTGGAGCTATCGCACAAATCTGGAATAATCGTGCTGACTCCGCGCTCGTCACCAGCGCACGCCAAGCGTAATCGGCCGAACATCCGTTGTCGTGCCGTTCCCTGACCCGTGCATCAGACGGAATTCCGCGTAGAGTTCAACCCCACTTGGCATCTTGCGCGTGATCCCCGCCCCCACGTCGTAGCCGAAGTGGTTCTGTTCGGAAGTAGTAAAACTTCCAGTCACCGGAATGCTCGCGGCCGAGCAACCGGTCCACCATATAAAGAATGGAGTGCAGAACGAACCGGGAAAGGTTGTGTTGGAACTCAGCGTTCCCCAACGATGGTAATAGCCGCCCCCAAACAGAATGTATCCGCCCCAATCTTTTGTGACAGGAATGTTGATAATGGGATCGAGTGTCAGCGCGAAAAGATAACTCGACGCGCTCCCCGCCTGAGCCAGCGTAAGAGTGGACTGGCGCAGCGGCAGATCGGCAAAAATAGCATCCGCGCGCAGTCCTAAATACTTGCTCGCATTCCGGGCCACACCGCCCGTGACCAGTGGACCTCCGCCCCTTACGAACGTCTTCGTAGTCCCGCTGTCAACGTTGGCGCCGAGGCCCGCGTTATATTCCCAGTTCTTATAATTGTGAGGCTTCTTTCGCCGCGAGGTCGATTCTTCCTCGGAAGCCTCCTGATCAGCGGAAGATTGCGCGGTCGATGGCTGCTGCGTTGCAGGTTGTTGCGGCGCTGGAGTTGCCGGAGCTTCGCCCGTGACCGGCGCTTGCGCCAACCCGTGCCCCGCCAACAGAACTGTCAGAATCAATAGCCTCAGCGCAGTCGCCATCGCGAACTTTCCTATCATCCATTCTCCTCCCCGAACCGGGCGTAGTGGCGGACCGCAGCGCTCGGCATCAAGAGGCGAGAGGCGCCGTTGCTAAATGGTTCCGCTTGTGTGATTCCTCGCAGTAAGACGTTTCCTTGTTTGCGGCGGGATCGCATTATATTACCAACTTTGATGCTGCCTCTGCCCGCCAAGCCGCCCGCACCTATGGGTGGTCATCCCGGGCCAGGTTTCTTGCCCGCCCCGAACGTATGATAAAACTGAGTCTCCGCTTTTGAGATCAGCCTTGCAAAAGACTTCGCCAGATGGTCCGGTAATCCCTTGCTCCCCTCCCGGAGATCGCTCCCCCACGCGCCCCGTCGCCCTCATAGGTTTCGGCACTGTAGGTCGCGCCGTGGCCAAAATTCTCTGCGAGCGCAAAAATCCTGACAGCCAGCTGCGCCTCACTCACATCTGCAATCGCAATGTCGAGCGCAAGAAACAACCGTGGGTTCCAGGCGAAGTAGTCTGGACCGAAGACTTTCGCACAATTCTCAACTCTGATGTCGACATCGTGATCGAGTTGATTGGCGGCCTGCACCCGGCCGAAGAATTAGTAAGAAGCGCGCTGAACGCGGGCAAATCGGTGGTCACCGCCAACAAGCAACTCATCGCCCGTCGCGGTCCGGAGTTGCTGCAGCTGGCAAACGAAAATGGTTGTCGTCTTGAATTCGGCGCGTCCGTCGCCGGTGGCGTTCCCGTTCTCCCCGCGCTGCATACCGGACTCTGCGGAGACCTTCTGCACGGCATCGCAGGAATTCTCAATGGAACCTGCAACTACATTCTCAGTCGCATCGAGAACGACCGCATTCCCTTCAGCGAGGCCCTCGAAGAAGCCCAGGCCCGCGGCTATGCTGAAGCCGATGCCAGCGAAGATCTCGATGGCGGCGACGCCCGTGCCAAACTTTCCATCCTCGCGCTCGCCGGTCTGCAGGTCCGTGTCTCTCCCGAAGACATTCGCGCCCGCACCATCCGCACCATTGAGGCAGTCGATTTCGATTACTCCGCCGAGCTAGGCTGCACCATCCGCCAAATCTCTCGCGCCGATTTGCAAGACACCACGTTGTTCGCCGAGGTCGGCCCCAGCCTTGTCCCCACATCTTCGCCCTTCGGACGCGTGCAGAAAAATCTGAACCTGGTTTTGACTTCAGGAAAATATGGTGGCGACGTAGCTTTTCTCGGCGCCGGCGCAGGAGGAGATCCCACCGCTGTTGCCGTAGTCTCAGATTTAATGTTTGTAGCGCAGAGCCCTTCGGCGGGCGCACGTCCGCGCCATACGCTGAATCTCGCGTCGCCAAAAATCAGTTGTGATTTCGAGACGCCCTGGTATCTAAGATTTGTTGTGAAGGATCAACCCGGCATCATCGCGCGTCTGGCCGAAATTCTATCTGCTCATCAACTGAACATTGACGCCGTGCTACAAAAACCCGGCTGCGAAAAGACCGCGTTGCCTTTTGTGATCACGCTGGAGCCCTGTCGCGACGCCCAACTCCATCCCGCGCTCCAGCAAATGTCCACCCTGCCCTTCGCGCTAAGGCCGTGCCTCTGCCTGCCAATCCTGCGTTAGGGAACCAGAAATGTGCTGTCATCCTGAGCGAAGTGGTCGTTCGCGAAGCGAACAACCACGCAGTCGAAGGATCTCTCCCACCACCACTGCCAGCGTCCTCGCGAGATTATCACTGTCCGCTCGTCTCGCGTGATGCTCCTGTTACTTCCAGAACGGATTCTTCAACCCAGCAGGCGCGAACGCGCTGTCCACTTTCGCCTCGGTGCCCGTGTCATCGGAAATTTTTTCGTCCAACAACCGCGAAGATGGCGCTTTCAACTCTTCCCCAGGATAGGGGGACGATGGCGGGATATTAAATTCGGATTTCATTGGGGGGACCTCCAGGGTCTAAAGCTAATGATCTACTTCCATTGAACCACTTCGAGCACCATCGCTGGACTGCAAAATCTCGATGCCTCCCATCGAAAAATCAACTGCCAAAACCACGCTGCTCTACCCTGTGAGCCCTGTGTCCTCTGTGTTAAAGATTTTCCCTGTCCCGCGCATTTCAACCCGTCCCAGCAAAACTGCTAGGATGTCAGGTTCTCTTAGCACTGATAAAAATTATCCCCAAGGAGGACCATGAAATACCGCAAGCTAGGCCGCACCGGTTTCGAAGTCAGCGACATTGCCTACGGGCTTTGGGGCATGAGCGGTTGGAGCGGCTCCGATGACCGCCAATCACTCGACTCCCTGCAACTATCCGTCGACTCCGGCTGCAATTTCTTCGACACCGCCTGGGCCTACGGCGAAGGCAAAAGCGACGCCCTGCTCGGCGAGACCATGGCGCGTAACAAAAAGCGCCTCTACTCTGCTTCCAAAATTCCTCCCGCTAACGACAAATGGCCCGCGCTTCCGGAATACAAATATCACGATGTATTCTCGATGGATCACGTCCTGAAATACGCCGACCAGATCCGCAAGAAACTGCGCGTCGATTCCATCGATGTTCTGCAATTCCATGTGTGGGATGATAGCTGGACCGATGATCCTGAATTTCGCACCACGGTCGAAAAGCTAAAAGACGGTGGCTGGATCCGCTACTTCGGACTCAGCCTCAATCGCTGGGAGCCCGAGAACGGCATCAAAGCCTTGCACACCGGATTAGTCGACGTCGTCCAAGTGATCTACAACATCTTCGACCAGGCGCCGGAAGATAAATTATTTCCCCTGTGCCAGGAACTCAATATCGGCGTGATCGCCCGCGTGCCGCTCGACGAAGGCAGCCTCGGCGGTAAGATGACGCTCAAAACCCGCTTCCCGAAATCCGATTGGCGCTCCGGCTACTTCGGCCCGGAAAATCTCGCGAGCACAATCGAACGTGTTGACAAGCTCAAGAAAATCGTCCCCGCAGGCATGACCCTTCCCGAAATGTCTCTGCGCTTCATCCTGTCCCACCCCGCGGTCAGCACCACCATCGTCGGCATGCGCAGCCCCGAACACGTGCGTCAGAACGTCGCCGCCAGTGACGCGGGCCCGCTCGATGCAAGCTTGCTCAAAGAACTGAAGAAACATCGCTGGGATCGCACGCCACAAAGGTGGTCGGATTAAGATCGCTTCAAGAATCCACGCCGCCAGGTCGTGAAAGGGAAGGGCACGAGTTTACTCGTGCCGTTAGGCCGTGAAAATGTGTTCGCGCTTCAGCGCCTGAGGCATGCTTGCTTCGACTTCGAACGTTTTTCCGTAACTACTCATTTACCGTCCATCCCTACGGCCTCTGGTAGTAGCAAGACTCCGCAGTCTAAGCTCTCTTCTGTTCAGAATGAAAAATCATCCGCTTCAGGCCGCATTATTCCTAACGTTACTCACCTTACTGCTGACATCCTCTCTCCATGCCCAAAACCCGCGCGGATCCCTCCGCGGCACCGTTCAGGACGCCACCGGCGCGGTCGTTCCCAACGCAAACATCATCGCGCAACTCTCGGGTTCCTCCGTGCAGCGCGAGGCCGTCAGCGAAGACCGCGGCGAATTTCGCATCGATGACCTTCCCCCCGGCAACTACCACATCACCGTAAACGCCACAGGTTTCGCTGCCACGCAGGCCGAAGTCGTAATCGCCGTCACCGCCGTTCGCGACATTACCGTTACCATGACGCCGTCATCCGTACAGCAGACAGTAAACGTTCAGTCCGAACCGTCCTCCGTCACCACCCAAGCCATAGATCTCGCCAGCGCCGTTCACCAGGGCGTCGTCACCAGCACCCATCTTGAAACTCTCCCGCTCGCCGCGCGCAGCTTTGCCAACATCGCTTACCTTGTACCCGGTACTGAACCGGTCGAACCTTCCGATCCAACCAAAGCCCGCATCACCGCCGTCTCCACCGGAGGCAGCTCGGGCCTCAACAACGAACTCTCCGTCGATGGCGGCGACAATTCCGATGACTGGATTGGCGGCTTCCTGCAAAACTTTTCTCCTGACGCCATCCAGGAATTCGCCTTTCAAACCGCTCAGGAAGATGCCGATACCGGAAGCACCACCGCGGGCTCAGTCGTGATCACCACCAGACGTGGCACCAACGAATGGCACGGCGCCGGAGCTTTTTACGAACGCGCCGCCGCGCTCAACGCCCGCTTCCCCATCGAGAATCCCGCTCCTAATCCCAAGCAGCCTTTCTCGCGCCAGAATTATGTTGGCACTCTCGGCGGCCCCATCAAGCTCGACAAGCTGTGGATGTTTTCTTCGATCGAATACGTTCACGAAGATGCCAGCATCGCATACAGCCCCGCCAGCACCACGCAGTTCGACGCGCTCGCGCAACTCGCCGCCGATGGCTTCATCCCGGGTGTTTCGTCAATCTCAGTACCGCAAAATGTTCCTATCCCGTTCCGCGATTACATTGGTGATCTCCGCTTCGACTGGTCGCAGTCCCCAAAGTCGCAATGGTTTCTGCGCACTTCTGAAGATAATTACCTCACTCACAACGCTCTGGTGCAGCAGGCCACGCTCCCATCCACCGGTCTGACCACCCACAACAATTACTGGAACGTTGTCATCAGTAACACCTATACGTTCAATCCCAGGTGGCTCGGAGCATTTGTATTCGACGTCAGCGAATTGCATCTCACCCAGGCACGCAATTCCACTCTGGGCTATGCGCTGGCATTTCCCTTCAGCTCTACGTCGCAAACCATTTCTGGTTTCGAAACCTTCGGCGACAATCAGTTTGCTACGCCCATCACTCTTTTCCCCGACCTGCGCAATCAGGAAAAATATCAGCTTCGCTACGACGTAAGCCACGCCACTGGCGACCACGCTTTTAAATTCGGCGTCAACTTCATTCACGAACCCGTGCTCAGCGGCGCATTTCCGGGCAATGCCGAAACCTTGTACTCGTTCCCGCTGGATCCAACCTATTACGTAAATCAGCCGCCCTCGGTGTTTCTCAACGACCTTGCTGCCGGCGCTTCCACTACTCCCACGCACAACGGCAGTTTCTCGCAGAATGTCCGGCGCCTCGCCCTCTACGCAGAAGATTCCTGGCGCATCACCCGCCATCTCACCGTGAATTACGGCCTGCGTTACCAGACAACGTTCGGCCTCTTCACTGCCTCGGGCCGCAGCCAGGCCGACAATCCCGCATATGTAACGCTACAAGCGTTGCAGATTCCGGTGAGCGTTCCTCACGATGATCACGCCCAATTCGGCCCGCGCCTCGGTCTCGCATATTCCCCCGGCGAGAGCGGCAAAACCGTAATCCGCGCGGGTTTCGGGATGTTCTACAACGACCTCGCGCAAAACGGATGGGCTACCGCCTTTCAGGGCGTGAACTCAACCAGTGCCGCCACCGGACCCTGTAGCTTTACCGGAGGTAATCCCCCATCCACTGTCGGCCCAGGTTGTATCTCAGGCGATGCATCCGGCGGAGCTGGCAATTTGATCGACGGCCGCTACCGCACCCCCTACGCCATCCACACCAGCGCGGGCTTTCAGCACGCGTTCCATCAGCATTGGACCCTGGCCGCCGACTATACGCACGAACAGGGCAATCACGGTTATCGCGCCTACAGCTTCATCGGCGGCGCCAATCTCTTCACGCCACTTATCCCGACGTCCGATCCTAACTACTCCATTGACCAAGCCAGCGTAGTTCCCGACCTTAACCTCTTCAAGTCGGATAATCGCTCGAGCTATAACTCACTTATGCTGCACTTACAAGGCAATGTATCTCGCCGCTTTAGCTTGACTGCTAACTACACCCTGTCCAAAGCAAAAACCTGGGGATGCCTGCTCGGCGAACTCTTCGACTACGTCAACGGTGTTTGCAATCCTTTGAACCCATTTGGGCCCGGAGACTATGGGCCCTCCGGCGAGGACGTCACCCATCGCTTTGTCCTCGCCGGAACTCTTCATGTTCCCGGCGGATTCGAGTTGACTACCATCACCCAGGCTGAAAGCGCTCGCCCCTTCACCATCACCAACTCGACCAGTACCGGCCGCATTTCCGTGAACGGAGTGCCCGAGAACCTGGACGAAGTTCGCGGCACACCTTACATCCAAGCCGACCTCCGCGTTACTCGTCCGTTCAAAATCGGCGAGCGCTGGCAGGTTCTGCCCTTCGCGGAATTCTTCAATCTCTTCAACCGCAATAACCCCGGCGCGAACTACGTCACCAACATTGCTCTACTTCCCGTCCCGTCGGCGCAAGCACAGCTTGGCAACATCACAGACATCTGTACCAATCCCGCCTGTACCTCCACGCAACCTATCACCAGCTTCAACCAACTGCGCGTTCCCGGCGGCGCTTTAGGAGATTTCTTCGGTCCGGGTACGACCGTAGGAATTCCATTTGCCGCCCAGTTAGGCGTGCGCGTAGTTTTCTAGCACTTATCTCGCTCTCGATAAATCAGGAAGCGGCTGTTTTAGCCCCAAGACATGAACTTTGGTGTAGTTGTGCTCACCCACCTCCAATGCCACAATCCAACTGCCCGAACCGTTCCAATGTCACGGAGATGCCTCACCATGAGACGCCTTGTACTCGCCTTAGGCCTGTCCTTTCTGCTTTTCCACGTTACAACCAACGCTCAAGACAAACCAGTTTCCACCGATGATTCGTCCGCCATCCGCGCCACCGTGCGGAACTACATCGAGGGTTATTACAATGGCGATGCAAACCGCCTGGAACAGACTCTCCATCCGCATTACCTGAAACATGTGATTCATGGCGACATCCCGATGAGGGAACAGACTGGTACTCAGATGTCGCAGCAAGTACGGTCTCACGGCGATTCCGATGTTCCCCGCGCGGACCGCACCGAACAAATTAGCGTCCTCGACATTTCCGGAGACATCGCGTCAGCCAAACTCGTCACTCCACACTGGATGGACTACATGACGCTTTCAAAATTGGATGGACAGTGGAAGATTTTGTCGGTAGTCCAGCGGATCGATGACTGAAGAACCACTCGGAGGAAAAATTCCGGTTCGGAGTGGCTCGGATGCACCCTACCGCACCAGCCACTCCGTCGCCGCATGTACCTGCACGAGTAACGTGCTATAACTCACGGCCAGCGTAGCCACAACCGCCGCTGCGGCGCATAAGGAATATCGGACCGAATACCGCGGAGCGGAACTCCGCCCTTCCGTCCATGCAATCAGCCGCTCCACGCGTGCGTTCACGGACTCTGCCGGGCTGTGCACCAAAGCGGTAGTCAGCTCGCCCGCGGCGACCAGCGGAGCCAGCCGCGAAAGCTTGATCACGGCTGCCGCCAGATCCAACGCCTGGGACGCACTCGATACGGCGGCATCGTCGGCCGCCATTTCAGTCGCCTCGCGCCACGCGCTCTCCAGTCGCGTCATCCCCGGAGATGCAACCATCCGCAGAAATAACTTCCTCAGATTATCCCGCCGGCGCACGTGCACCACTTCGTGCCGCAAAGCGCATTGCAATTCCCGCTCCGTGAGCACAGACTCCGCCGCACACGATAACCACACGCTAGGCCGCAGAATGCCTGCCGCGGTCAACGGAGGCGCAACTCCCGCAGTCCGCAGCAGCAACACCGGCTGTCCGGACTCCGCATCGCTGCGCCCGATCACGGTTGCCCCGTTCGACCACCGCGCAACTGTTTTCGCAGCCCGCAGCAAAGCCGCCGCCGCATTCCACATTCCCACCAGCATTACGCCTATTCCGCAGATGCACAACACTACCAGCACTGGACTCATCGATTCCCGCGCCGCGCGCGGTTCGAGCAACAGAAACGAGGGCACGGCAAACGCGAGAGTCGCCACTGCAGACAATACGCACGGAATCATGCGCACGACAAAAAGCGTATCGGCGCAGCTTCTCGCAGAACTCCGCCGCCGGCAGTCCCACACTCTACGCCACACCAGTGCAACCGCCAGCGTCAGCACACTGTAAAAAATGAAGAAGATCGAAAAGCAGACCGCAAATCCGCGCACCGCAAACAT
>JBAVGI010000392.1:0-6889 GCA_049684755.1 Candidatus Sulfotelmatobacter sp. | reverse complement strand
CTACTGTACAACCCCGATAACGGGGTCACGCGCAATTTCATGCCGCATCTCTGGATGTTCCTCCTGCAAAGTCTCACTCCCACCGGCCACGAAGTTGTGCTCATCGACGGAAATGCCCAACCCATGGACGAAGCCGGAATCGCCCGCTATGTGATCGATCAAAAAATTGATCTCGTCGGCATCGGCGCTATGACTCGAATGATCGCCAAGGCGTACCGAATGGCCGACGCGGTTCGCGCCGTTGGCGTACCCGTAGTCATGGGTGGCCCGCACGTCACCGAAATGGCAGACGAAGCTCTGGGCCGCGATGGCGGCCCTCGTCACGCCGACGCCGTGGCTCTCGGCGAAGCCGATGAAACCTGGCCGCGCATTGTCGAAGACGCCGCACACGGTGAACTAAAAGATATCTACGCGCCAGTCGATGCCGCAGGTAAAGAGCTCAAGCCTTCGCTCAAGCAATATCCCGTGATTCCCTGGGATACCATCGACCTCAAGCAATTCAATCTGGTGCCGAAGTCCGCCAAGCGCTGGCTGCAGAAGATCGGCGAGGGCTGGGGAACGTTCCGCATCGTCCCCGTTGAGTCGGGCCGGGGTTGTCCCTACGGCTGCGAGTTCTGCACGGTCACCGGATTTTTCGGCGACTCTATCCGCTTTCGCACCAACGAAAGCGTCGTCAACGAATTGCTCCTTTTGAAAGCGCGCGCGCGAAAAGAGCGTGGACAGATTGCGGTCTTTTTCATCGATGACAATTTCGCGATCAATCTCAAGCGCACCAAATCTTTACTGCGCGATATCATCGCCGCCGGCGCGCAAGTGAACTGGGTCGCTCAGATCAGCGCCAACCTGCTTCGCGATCAGGAACTGGTCGACCTGATTTCCGCCTCCGGCGGCAAGTGGGTCTTCATCGGAATGGAATCGATCGACCCCGCCAACTTGAAAGACGTAAACAAAGGTTTCAACAAGCCGGAAGAGTATGCCGCTGTGTTGCAGCGCCTTGCTCAGCGCAACGTTTACGCCATCACCTCATTCATCTTCGGCATGGATAATGACACGGTGGGCGCCGCCGAACGCACGCTGGCTCAAGTACGAACCTGGCCGCCCGGCCTGCCAATATTCGGCCTGCTCACTCCCTTGCCCGGAACTCCGCTCTACAAGCGCCTTGAGGTTGCCGGCCGCCTCACTCGCCCCAAGCACTGGCAGGAATTTATCCCCTTCGCCATGGCCCATAGGCCGCTCAAGATGACGATCGACGAAGCCCACGCCGAGGTCAATTACGGCTGGTCCCATGCCTACGGTCCGGAAGCTATTTCTCAAGCCGTCGATTCGCTCGACGACCAGGCTCTCGGCTACCGCGTCAACATTCTCATCGCTCGCCTCTGCTTCCGCGGAATCTACTTCCCCATGCTCGGCCGCTTCGCCTGGTGGAAAGTCATCTCGGAAAATCGAGGCACTATCTCCAAACTCGTAAGCCAGGGATTCCATGCCTGGTGGGAGTCTCGCTCCAGAACCGAAGCGGCCCCAGCCACCAGCGCGGGAGATTAGAACGCTTCGCGAAGGTAGCGCGGCGGGATAAGTAACGTTCGGGAAGGGGACAACTGCAGTCGTACCGCAACGATCAACAAAATAATTGCGGCTTTTAGCCGCCGCTGAGGTTAGCCCCTGACCGCCGCCGCCCTCTTCCTCACTTCCACGGCGAACGCCTGATCTTTGAGCGATGCCAAATTAATCTCCACGTTCGCGAGCGCCCCGCTCACCGCGGCACGCGCCAGTGCTTGCGCCGTCATCAAATCCGACTTCATATTCGGATTCGTAATGCCTTCAAGGCTCGACGCAATCCCCGCAACTTCCTGCGCCTTCTCCGCCACACTGAGCGGAACCATGGTCGCCTGTTTTAAGGCCGCTTCGATCAGCGCCTCGCCTTCCTTCTCGCTCACGGTTTTCGCCAGCTTATATGCCTTCATGACCGAGTTATAAGCCTCCGCATCCGCATCAATCGCAGCTTTCAACTCTTCCCGCAGCGGACTCAACTTCCCCACCGCCGCACTCAACTGCGCCTCATGCTGCAGATAAGCCTTCTTTCCGCGCGACATCGATGCCACCATCGTCGCCAGTCCCGCCGCCATCGCCGCAGCAGCGGCCGACGCGCTCCCGCCGCCCGGCGTAGCCGTCGGTGCGGCAAGCTGCTCCACAAATGGCTCCACTCCGGCGCGAAGTCCTCCGACAGCAGTTTTCCCGCTCATCACCGCCATCAACCGGTTTTCCAGAATCAGCGACGAATCAAAATTCTCCACCTGCAAAAACCATTCCGCCGCCTGCTCCAGAGCCTTCTTCGGAATCAATCCCACAATCTCACTCGATACCGGCATCACTCCATACCGCGCCGCCTCGCGCTTCACCATTTCGAAAACGCGATGCACCGGAGTCTGTTCAAAATCGGTTAGATTCATCGAAACCTGCGCCATCCCCCGCACCAAAAATCCCGCGCCCTTCACGAACCGCATTCCGCCATTGGAAAATCGCACCGCCTTGGCAATCTTTTTCGCAATCTCGACATCCGGCGTGTTCAGAAACACGTTGTAAGCGATCAGAAACTTACGCGCTCCCACCACCGTCGCGCCTGCCGTCGCATGCAGCCGCGCTTCGCCAAAATCTGGCTTCCGTGCCGGATTCGTCGCGATCTCCGCCCGGATTCCCTCGAACTGGCCACGTCGGATGTTCTCCAGATTCTGCCGCTCCGGCGTCGTGGCCGCAGCCTCGTACAAATACACCGGGATCTGATACCGCTTCCAGATTTCCTCCCCCACATGCCGCGCCATGGCGACGCAATCTTCAATCGTCACGCCATCAATCGGGATAAACGGAACCACATCAGTTGCGCCCATCCGCGGATGCGCCCCTTTGTGCACATTCAGATCAATCAGCTCCGCGGCCTTGCCCACCCCGCGAATCGCCGCTTCCTGAATCGCCTCCCGCTCGCCCACCAGCGTAATCACGCTGCGATTGTGGTCCGCATCCATTTCGCGGTCCAGCAGGTAGACTCCATCCACTTTCATGGCGGCAACAATGGCATCAACTTTACGCTTGTCGCATCCCTCAGAAAAATTCGGCACACACTCCACGAGCGTCGACATAAGTGAGAAGAATAGCTGGGCTGCAGTAATCGAAGCAAGGCTCGCAGCCGACAGTGCTGCCTTCGCATCGCTCCCTAAGGGACGACCGCTTCTTAATGAGTGCTAACGCCTTCCATGAGAAGGCCGGTCGGAGTCAAGTCGATCTGCGGTTCACTCCGTCCTGAGTTTCGCCGTCCCGGTTGCAATCCCACATAGCAGCCACGTCGCGGCTCTTGCGAAACCGATGCGGATCCGCACAAACTCCGGAGCTGCTACGGCGATCTGTTCGGGTGGATATTCGACACGAGCGCCAGGGTGTCCCGGCTTTATTCCTGTCGCGGACAGATTATTTCACCCCGCCCGCCTTGTCCCCAGACGATCCGCTAATACGGTTTCATCGGATCCACATTCTCCAACTGGGTATAGGTGCCGCGCAAATAGAGGTTCGGATTAATGTCGTTGGGGTTCTGCAGCAGAATATTATTTGTGCCGTCCTGCTGCCACGCGCTGGTGCCGTATTTGTTGGTAACGGTGCTTATCGCTCCAGTCTGCCGATTGCGCACCAGTTGATTGTCTCCGGCGTAGAGCGTATAGGCCTGCGCGCTGCGGGTCATGTAGTCCATGTGCTGGGCGAATTGCTCCTGGTTGGCGTTGGCGCGGGCTTGTTGACCGGCCTGGAAAGTTGCGTTGCTTGAGGCCAGCGCACTCCGCAAGGCTCCGGCCTGTCGGTTAATCAGCGCTATGGCCGAGGTCGTCTGCTGGTTGAGCATCGCCTGGTTAGCCGCTGTATCGCTGGCCAATTTTTGTTGGAAGCGCTGGTTCCACTCGGGTGTCGCCTTGTAAGCGTCGGCCAGCATTGGGACGAGAGTACGCATCACGTCGTCCAGTCGGCCCTTGGGCGCTCGGATGGTCCGTACGCTCGCGTAAGTGGTCCAAGTGAAATATTCCGGTCGGCGGGGAAATATGTCCTTGGTCTTAAAGGTTTGCTGACGTACGGAGAAATATTCCTCCATGGTCTGTCCGCGGTAAGCGTATTGGATGCGGCTGCAAACCGCGCCGCCGCTATCCGGAGTGGTGCCAAAGGCGGCCATCGACCGCTGGTTGTAGCCGTCGATCTGCTCTTGCCACTGCTGGGCATCGTCGCTGGGCTCGATGCGGCCGAGGATGGGATCGGGTCGCACTAAGGGCGCGGCATATTCCAGAAACTCCTCGGGACTTATCGGCTCCATTGTCTTGCAATGGAAGCGGCGGAAGTTGTCCATATGGCCGGGATTGGTTGCCCAGTTCGAGCCAAAATCGGGCATCATCTGGGCGCCGTAAAGCCCGTCCGGGCTGGAGATTCGCCACGCCAAAGTCGGCGCGAGCCCGCAGCTGTCGTCGCGAATCAGGATGCCATCAAAATTCCAGTCCGCGGGAATTTGAAAACGCGCCGCCACAATTCCCCACGCGGGGTCCTGGATCTCGACCCAGCGCGTGCGGTTGGTGATGTTTACTCTGCCGGGTGCGGCGCCGTTCTCGCGGCTCGGCGACGGGAGCTTGGTTTCGTATTCCGGCGCGGTGTGCGGCGCCGGATTGATGGCTGCCTGTCCCGCGAACCACAGCGTCCCCGGCATCGCAGATAGCGCGGGAGTAGCCGCTTGCAATTCGCTCTGCGGGACCGAAGATTCGGCCACGAAAAAGCGTCCGCCCGGAGCCGCGATGCCGATCACCACCAGTGACACACCTTCTCCGTCTTCGTCGATTCCAGTGAAGTGCCCGATGGCGATGTCGAGGCCGTTTAACCTATCCGGATCATTCTGCAGTACCTGGAAATCCTGGTACTTCGTGCTAAGATGCGCGGCCACATTTTTCACGACGTCGGTAGGCTGCCGGGCATCCCCGGAAAACGGCGCCAGAAAAGCCCAGCTTCTGCCCGGCGATTGAATGTTGACTCCGGCGGCATTCTCCGGACAATTGTTCTTGTTCGGTCCGTAACAACCGAAGTTTGGTCTCGCCGTCCAGCCCTGCGGGATCATGATGCTGAAAGCGCCGTGAGCATCCCTATAGAGCGTCCCGGCGCCCGCATTCGACGATGTTGGAGGCGGTGTCGGACTGTTGCTTTGCCACACACTCGAGCCGGAGCTCGAACTGGTCTGGGCCGCAAGTCCCGTGGCAATCAAAATCATGGACATTGCGACTTTAATAAACCGACCTGGCCCGAACCCTACCGCGCGGACACCTCCGCTCACTGGCATCACCAAATCCTCCTGAACTGAGGGCGGGCGGCCTGTCCTCCAAATCCGAAGGCACGCCATCGCGCCTAACTTCGGCAGCACCTTATCCCACCCTTGCACAAAACGCAAGAGTAGGCCATCCGAGGGCGATTAGCGCCCCATCGCGGCGTGTTCTGCTTTCGCCCGCTTCAGTATGGGGATACCTGCATCGGCGTCTTTCCACCGCGCGTGGAAATCTTTACAAGCGGCGAGGGTTCGGACGCGGGCAGCAGCATCGGCATCAAGGTTTGAAGCTGGCTCCTGCAAGTCCGGGAGTGATGGCGGAAGCCGCCCGGCCTTTGCCATGGCGAACGACCGGGTTCACGCTGCCTTTCGGGCACGGGTCCTCAACCAGCGTTTTCCACTCGATTGCATGCATTGTCATTTGCTCGTCCCGATCAATTCATCCCGCGGCACGGATGGGCTGCGACAATCTTTTTCGTCCCCGCCGGACCGACTAGGCCTCGACTCGCCCTTCATCTTTTCTTCCAAAATCTCCCTACCCCTAACCGCACCTGCACCGTATTCAGCCCGGGGTTGTAGTCTCCCAGTCCCGCATTCGAGATATGCAGATACCGCACATCCACCGTCCAGTTATATTTCTCGCTGAGAATATGCGTGCCCAAAGCCGCGCTGGGCGAGAAGTTTACCGTGTTGGTGTAGGTAGGAATATTGTGATTACTGAAGAGCACTCCGCCGCTCAACTCAAAGTAAGGCGAGAATCGTCCGTGCCGCGCGAAATCCCACTTGAGTACCAAGGGATTGAATCCCCACGCGTAAGCTGTATTTGCCGGTTGAAAGATCAAATAGACCGGGACCACATCCACCGCGTATTCAAAACGTCCCCGAAGAATACTCGGCAAATGCGGACCCGTGATTACCCATCCATAGCGCGCCCCGGCATCAAACGCTTCCGTGTGCTGAGTGCCGCCCGGCACCGAGTGTCCGCCCCCAGCCCAAACTTGAACTTCATTTCCGCCTTCCTCAGGCCCGTCCTGCGTCCATCCCACTCCGATCGCAGCCATCAAGAAAACGAAAAGAATAAATCCGCTCATTCGATCCATGTACTGGAGGTTGCCCGACTACCGCCGATTTTGCAAGCCACTAGCCCTGCTGGAGCGGAGCGTCCGATTGTGATCCCGATCACAGCCGCCTTCCCTCCTGCGCTCTATGATTTCTGTTGAACCTGATTTAACTCAGTCATCGTTCATCGGAGGCTCCGATGTCGACACCGTTATCCAAACCAATTTCAATACTGGTGCTGTTCCTTTCCGTCACGCTTGTTTTCCTGACCCTGCTTTCCGCTCAGCAGACGCAGCCCGCTCCGAAGGCGACTTCGCCTTCTTACGCCGCTATCCCTGTCGAAGCCGTCCGGCAGAGTAATCCCGTGAAGTCCTCACCTGAATCTCTTGCTCGCGCGAAGAAATGGTGGGCTCTTGACTGCGCCATGTGCCACGGCAACAACGGGGACGGAAAAGGCACCCTGGCGGCCGACATGAAACTCAAACTCGTCGACTTCACCGATCC
>JBAVGI010000391.1:0-2257 GCA_049684755.1 Candidatus Sulfotelmatobacter sp. | reverse complement strand
CCTCCCGCTCCGGCGGCCTATCCCGGCGACCTTGTTCCTATGACGAACATGCGCAAAATCATCGCCCAGCGCATGATCGAATCTCGCCGCACCAGCGCTCACGTCCACTGCATGTATGAGGTGGATTTCACTCGCATCGTGACTCTGCGCGCAAAACAGAAAAACGTTTTCGAGCAGCGAAACGGCGTCCGCCTCACCTTCATGCCTTTTTTCGTCCGCGCTGCAATAATCGCGTTGCAGCAATGGCCTATCCTCAATGCTTCGCTCGAAGGCGACAGCATTCGTTACCACCGTCAGATTAACGTTGGCATCGCCGTCGCCCTCGATTGGGGTCTCATCGTGCCTGTCTTGAAAAATGCCGGAGACCTCAACTTTCTCGGCTTGCAGCGCGGCATCACCGACCTTGGCGAGCGCGCTCGCACCAAAAAGCTCAAGCCGGAAGACGTCGAAGGATCCACTTTTACGGTGACGAATCCCGGCCAGTTCGGCGCCGTCTTTGGTTTGCCCATCATCAATCAGCCCAACTCCGCCATTATGGGCGTGGGAGGCATTACCAAACAGCCCCTGGTCGTTACCGACAAAGAAGGCAACGATTCGATTGCCATCCGTTCGGTCGTTCACCTCACGCTCGGCTACGATCACCGCTTGATCGACGGCGCCGTAGCCGACCAGTACATGGCGCTGGTGAAAAAGACGCTTGAGAATTGGAATGAAGAGGTTGGGTAGGTTCGATCTAGAGTTGCAACTTAAGCAATAATACTCCGCACGTTTCTTTTCTTCGAAGGATTGCGCTTAGCTGGCTGCCTCGGTTGAGGTTTGCGGCTTCGCGATGATGCCTTTGTCGGTAAGAATTTTCAGATAGTCTTCTTTGGACAAATGGCAGGAAATCAAACCAGCAAACTGTTCCTCATTTACCTTGAGCTGCTGTCGTATTAGGTGCTCCGGGAGGTGCTTGCTGTTGCCCTGTGAACGACGCGTCCTAACAACTGTCACCCCGCCGTAAACCAACCATGCCAAGCGATCATGGGTATCGCGGGTCTGCATGCCCAGTTTGTTGACGATTTTTTCAAACTCGTGAACTTTCATTTTGCTCGCGGTTCGATGTGCTCTCCCAAAACTCGCTTGACGTGCAGCAAGTCGGCTCCGGGAGTGACGTCTTGTGCGTAGAGGTGGTGGTACAGGTCGCGCAGCGTATGGGAGAAATCATCGAGCGCGCAGCTTAGGTTCTCTCCGGCTCCAAATTCATCTATTTCGTCCCATCTAACCAGAACAGTAGACTCCTCTAACCAAACATCCAGAGGAATGGCGCGCCGTACCTGCAAAGCGGGATCTTGCAGTCCACCAAAAAGAACCCTAGAAGGGCGCGGATTCGGAGCAGTTGCAAGATCGAGAATCTCGACCCGCACATTTGACGAAGGAGATACTTGGTCGCGCTGCTGCCTCGGAAGAACGGCAGCCTCGCCAGTCAGCAATACGGGATCGCTTCCGGAGAGCTGCTCGACAAGTTTCGCCGGGTCTTGGGACATACCCGATTCTCGAAACAGATTAGAACTCCCCGAAGTCGAAAGATCGGCGACTACCGGAACTTGGGCGGCTGCGGCCATTGCGGTCCTCCTTGTGGTAATTGTGCTAATACTGCCTGAACGGTTACGCGGTGCAAGTAAACGTCCCCCGCGTACAGTTGAAACTCGTACTTCCCTGCCTCTGGAAACGGAAGATTGCCCATGTTCAATACAAGCTCCGAGTAATGAGCGGAATCCTTCACATCGGCTTCGAGGCCTATTTCGGCAACTAACGACTCGTCCTTTAGTCTTACTAGTCTTACGAGACGTAGTTTGAACTGATACCTGCCAAAGGCATCGGCCAGCTTCACGTAAATCGCGATGCGCGGGACCAACACCGGAAATCCAAATGCATTAAATATCTCAAAGACACCGATTAAGCTTTTCTTGTTAGTGCCCTGTTCCGCGATGACCTGATCGCATACCAGCATCGCAACTACGCTCGGGATCGGGGCGTCTGCCATGTCACGAATCTTCGGGGTGGGGGAAATCAAACTCTGGGTCGGGGCCTGGTAAGACAGCGAATTGTGGCAGGACGGACCGGCCACTGTCAATTGAGCAGTTTCTTGCTGTAGCTGCTCCAAGATAATGTCACCCCATAACTGCAACGAGACTTTGTCACTCTCACAGGATGGTGACGATGAGTCAGAAAGAGTTCCAGCGAGTGAAAGTGATCGAGAATGCAGCGGGCGGGA
>JBAVGI010000390.1:0-6208 GCA_049684755.1 Candidatus Sulfotelmatobacter sp. | reverse complement strand
CCGGGAAAAACTTCTTCCGTGCAGGCCGCGCCGCCAAGAATGTGTCGGCGTTCGAGCACCAGAACTTTCTTTCCGGCCCGCGCTAAGTAGGCAGCATTGACCAAGCCGTTGTGGCCCCCGCCGATTACGATTACGTCGTATGAAGTAGCCATAAGCTCTTAGCCTTTAGCGATTAGCCTATTGATTGAGAATGCGAACGAGGAATATTAGCGCAATTTATGGGTGCGCGTATTAGAGGCCGCTGGGAAGGACGCTCCAGCTGCGAAGCGGGTTCGATAACGTTGGCATCATTGAGCGCATGGCTGGAGCCGAAGCGCTATTCTATCGGGAACGCGCAGTTTTGTCTGCAAGATCAGTTGAAGCGCGCCCCGGCGTATAATCCCGATTCGAGTTAATTTTTATTGAGGCCACTCCCTTGCCCATTGGAACCGCGTTTCACGAGAGAACTTTTCCGCTTTGCCAGAGCTTGAATTACCGCGAGTGGTCGGGATACTACACGGTCAGCGTGTATGAGGTGCACCACGAGCACGAGTACAACGCGATCCGCAATGCGGCGGCGCTGATCGATATTTCGCCGCTCTACAAATATCTGATCACCGGCAAAGACGCGACGCGGCTGGTGAACCGTGTGATCACGCGCGACATTAATAAGGTGAAAGTGGGGCAGGTGATTTATTGCTGCTGGTGCGATGAAGAGGGAAAGGTTATCGACGATGGAACGATTTCGCGGCTGGAGGAAAATGTTTATCGCTGGACGGCTGCCGACCCAAGCCTGCGCTGGTTCCGGCAGAATGGCCTGAACATGGACGTGCAGGTGGAAGATATTTCCGAGAAGGTTGCGGCGCTGGCGCTGCAGGGGCCGACTTCGGCGAAGCTGTTGAAGTCCGTGGCTGAGGCTGACATCGCAAACCTGAAATACTTTCGCGTGACGCACGGCAAGATTGCGGGCGTACCAGTGGATATTTCTCGCACTGGCTACACCGGCGATCTTGGTTATGAGATCTGGGTTCCACTAAAGGAAGCGAACGACGCGGTAAAAGTTTGGGATGCGCTGGCGGAAAAAGGCAAGCAGTTTGATCTGCATGCGGCGGGCATGTTGGCGCTGGATGTAGCGCGCGTGGAAGCTGGCCTGTTGCTGATCGAAGTCGATTACTCGAGTTCGAAGAAGGCGCTGATTCCGTCGCAGAAATATTCGCCGTATGAGTTGGGCTTCGCCAAGATGGTTCATCTCGAAAAGGAAAATTTCATCGGCAAGAGGGCTCTGGAGCAGGATGCGAAGAATGGCGTGCCGCGGCAACTGGTCGGCATCGAAGTGGATTGGACAGATGTGGAGGCGCTTTACGAACGCTACGGTCTCACGCCAGCCGCGCCCAGCCAGGCCTCACGCGTGGCTGTGCCCTTGTATTCTGGCGAACAGCAGGTGGGCAAAGCAACGACGACGAGTTGGTCGCCAATCCTGAAAAAGTTGATCGCTCTGGCCAGCGTGGAGACTGGGCACGCGAAGATTGGGACTCAATTGCAGATGGAGATTACGATCGAAGCAATCCGTCTGAAGACGAATGTGAAAGTAACCGCGCTGCCGTTTTTTAATCCCGCGAGAAAAACCGCGAGCCCGGTGTAAGAGTTCGTGTGGGGACTCCCGAAGGTTGCTGTCCTCACATTCTTACGCTTCCTTCTCAGGCCAGATCATGCGAATCCCGCGATGCAGAAGGTAAAGCATAATGAGTGACACCACAAACATCAGCCAACCCTGAAATTCGTGGAAAAATCCCTGCGCTTTATCCGGATCCCAGTACTGAACCAGCAGTCCTGTGCCTACGACGCGCAGACTGTTCGCCGCCACGGCGATCGGGAGGGAAGCCAAGGCCAACAGTACCCGCACTGAAGTCTTCCGCTCCATCAGATAGCCATAGATGACGGCCAGCGTGGCCAGCGACATGAGTGAACGAATGCCACTGCAGGCGTCGGCTACTTCCAACGACATGGCCGGAAGCATGATTACATTCCCTTCGCGAAGAACCGGCACGCCCAACCATGGCAACATGGTGCTGGCCACTTTCGATGCCAGCAATTGCAACGGGAAAGTGATCTGATTGAAAACGATCGCCGGAATAGGGATCATTAACACCAGGAAGGCCCAGGGAAAAAGAACGGCACGAAAGAAGGTCCATCCCAGAAAGAGTACGGTCAACCCGGCCAGCACAATCAGTAACGAAAAGCGGGAAAGGAAAATCTCGGCCCCCATCTGCCCGAGAACAAGCACGCACAATCCGAATGCTAAAATCGCAGCACCATACCAGGAAGGTTGCAATTTCACGCGGGCCAGCCGAGCGCGCTCCTGCCAGATTACAAAGCCTGCAAAAAGGGGAACAAAGAAGCCGTGGGAAAAATTTGGATCCTGCCACCATTGCGCAACCAAATGGAAAAGCGTTGGGAAATACAGCCAGAGCAGCAGCCCACCGAGGGCGATGCTTTGCCACGCCGGGGGCCACGCCGGTTTAGCGGCGAGCGCCTGGTGCGCAACTGGGGGCTCAGTCTGCAACACTTGGCTCAAAAACCAGCCTCTACTTCCCGGGGGATGCCTACAGCATAAGCGAAGTTAGTAGCTCCCGCAATGGAAACTGCACCCCGTGCTAACCGTAAGGGCACGCTCAGAGTATCCGAAAATTACAGGAAATACAGTAAGCCGACATGCTCTGTGGGAGCGTAGAATTTGGGCCAAATCAGCTTTGGAGTTTACTGTCGCAGTCGCCATTGGAAAAAGTTCCAGCAAGGAGAAGGTATGAAGAGCAAGTCGGTGGTTGGGATTGTGTTGTTGCTGCTCGCCGCAGCCGCATTCGCGCAGGACCGCGACCTCTCGGCGCGGTCGCAAGAGCGCATCGCCCGGGAGGTTCGCCACGAACTTCTCATGCTGCCCTATTTTGGGGTTTTCGATAACATCGCCTATAAAGTGGAAGGCTCAACCGTGACTTTGTTGGGACAAGTAGTCCGCCCCGTGCTGAAGTCTGACGCAGAGAATGCGGTGAAGCACATTGAAGGCGTCGAAAAGGTGGATAACCAGATCGAGATTCTTCCTCCATCGCCCATGGACGACGGTTTGCGCATTCGTTTGTATCGCGCGATCTATGACTATGCCCCGCTGGAGAAGTACGCTCTCGGTGTGCAGAAGCCGATTCGCATCATCGTCAAGAGTGGGCGCGTGACCCTGGAAGGCGTCGTCGATAACGAGGCCGACAAGAATCTGGCAAACGTTCGGGCAAACACTGTGCCCGGAATATTTTCGGTGACCAATAACCTGCAAGTGGTTCCGTCGATGTAGGAGTTCCTGGACTATTCATTCAGGCTCTGTTCGACGGCACCATGGAATGTATTACCCGAATGGATTTTCCAGCGACGGGCTTTGTGGAGTGAATAACTCCGCACCGTTTTCCGTGATGTGCATGTCGTCTTCGAGGCGAACGCCAAATTCTCCTCGAATGTAAATGCCAGGCTCGTTGCTGGTCGTCATGTTCGCGGCAAGCTTGGTGGTATTGCCTCGAACCAGATAAGGCCATTCGTGGCCGTCCATACCCATGCCATGGCCCAGGCGATGGGCAAAGTATTTGTAATCGGGTCCATAGCCGGCGTCGATAATCACCTTTCGCGCCTCTATGTCTACCGCGCCGCATTCGACACCGGGGCGCGCAGTCGTTAGCGCCGCCGTCTGCGCACGGTGCACGATGTCGAACACTTTCTTCATTTTGTCGCCGGCTTTTTCCGGAAGCTGGCCGAGCACGAACGTGCGCGTAATGTCGGATTGATATCCTTCCACGATGCAGCCATCGTCGATCATTACAATCGAGCCTTCGCGGATCACTTGTGGCACGCTTGATCCATGCGGGTAGGCTGTGAATTCGTCAACCTCCACGCTGGCTTCGCCGGGGAAGCCTAGCTGTCCGTAAGCGGCTGCGATCAGAGATTCTACCTGTTGCTGGGTCATGCCTTCGCGTAGCGAATGGTAAACCGCTTCGTACGCGGTGAGCGTCACTTGAGCCGCCAGGCGCATAAGCGCGATCTCATGCGCGCTCTTGATCATTCTGCAACCGGCAGTGATGGGCGTCGCGCTGGTCAGCGTGAGCTGTGGCGCGGCTTTCGCAATGCCATCGGCAAAGAAAAAGCGCACCGTTTCTTCAATCCCCAGATTGCCGGTGGCTATGCCACTATCTTTCAAACCTTGGGCTACCAGCCGATACGGGCTCTCGTCTTCCTGCCAGGTACGAACGTCAGGACGTTCTCCATCCGGAGCACTGGCAATCTGCTCACGGGCGCGCCCTTCTTCGAATGCGGGACAGACATAGAAGGCCGGTTTTCTTGCCGGCAGCACGAAGGCAAACAAGCGCTCGCCACCCCACCAGCGAATTCCGGTGAAATAATTCAGCGATGTGCCGGACATAAGCACCATGGCATCGATCGCATTCTCGCTCATCAATTGCCGGGCACGCTCCAGTCTCCCCGACCGTTCTTGCCGGGTAATGGGAGTTGCTTCTCCTCTGCGAGACTTCAAGCGTGCAAGCGATGGCGGCAAGGAAGACTCGCTTGGTTTTTCGTTCCGAACCAGGCCAGAGGCCGTGAATGGAGAGAATGCCACGAACGCTCCCAACCCTCCCACTTCAAGAAACCGCCGGCGCGAGATCATGCACCCTCCGAGAAGGAAAATGACAGCCTCGTCATTATAGGGGTTGAAAGTAGCGTTGCTTCGGCGGCTGTTCGGCAGGCGTCCTCGCCCGCCGCGCCAAATGCCGACGCTATTGTTCCTTCTGCCATGTGTGTTGCGATAATTTATTCTAGAGGCGGGCTTTCAGTGCGCCGGTTGCGCCACTGCTTGCGTGAAGGTTAGCGGAATGGGAGTAGCGGAATATGGGGAATCGATTTTAGAGTTCGTGATTCTACGGGCGTCCGCGGGCTCAAGCCGCCCGCGTCTTCTGTTCTAATGCGTGTTTGAGCGCACGCAGAGCATAGATGGCGTCGTCCAAGGCGTCTCTCTCCAGTTCAACATTCGCTCCAGTCCCGTGAAAGAGCTCCCGCGTCCGCGCAATGACAACGGCCTCCGCATCGGCAAGCTCTTGTTCAATTGCGGATGGGTCCGTCTCTAGAATCGCCTTTCGGGATTTAGCTCGCCATTCGTAAGGCTGCATAACTCTACGCTCGCCGGAGGCTGCGGTTGGGGAGAAAAAGGGCGAGCCGCCCTCCCCCGAAGTTGCTCACCCTCTTCCCCATTTGAGCTCCGCTTGCATTCAACCCCAAAACAGACTCAGTTGTCTGTATCTTCTGACACACTGATGTGTGATGCTAGGCCATGGGGATACATCGGCGTCGGTTTTCCAGTCCATAGTTCCGAGTTTTTAAGACGGCTGATCTGAACGACAAGCTGGAATTTTCAATCTGCGATATTTGCTTGCCGAATGAGTATCCCACGATTGAAACAATCGGATTTTTAAATCAGATGTCTGAGTTGATAATTGAAAATCGAAAGTCCACAGTTCGTCCTGGCCTGTACTCGCGGTATAGTTAGCTGCTCGTAGAGGGAAATCCCGTGGAGATGCAGAAAGGAACGGCAATGGCAGCCAGCTACACAGGCGGTGGACGGATGGTGGCGCACAACATGGTCACCACGCAGTTCGAACTGGATGGCTTCCGCGTGACACGCACCTTGGGAGTAGTGCGCGGCATCGTGGTGCGTTCGCGCTCCATCTTTGGCACCATCGGCGCCGGCCTGCAGACTTTAGTCGGGGGCAACATTACTTTGCTTACGAATTTATGTGAAAAAACCCGCGCCGAGGCTTTCGACCTGATGCTGATCCACGCAGCAGAATTGGGTGGCAATGCCGTTGTCGGCGCCCGTTACGATGCTACGGAAGTGATGCAGGGCGTCACTGAAGTACTGGCCTACGGCACAGCCGTGTTCGTCGAGCCGGCAAAGTAAACGATTTTCGATTGCCGATTTCCAATTGCCGCCCGGAGCTGCATCCCTTGCGGTGTTTTGAAGCGCTATTTTCCAATTGGCAATCGCAAATCGGAAATTGCAATGGATGTGGGTGGCGCTCCACCTGTTCGGACTTGTATCCAAAGCGGTTCTCCAAGCCTCAATTTTATTATCCCGATCACGCTTGAGGTATATTCGTCGGGTCATGAAACTCACGAGCGTTCTCCTTCTTTGTCTATTGTGTTG